>JAKAXS010000058.1 GCA_021816505.1 Pseudomonadota bacterium | reverse complement strand
CCTTCTTGGTGCGGCCCTGCGGATCGGCCAGGATCTCGTCAAGCTGGCGCAAACGGCGGATCGACTGGGAAATCGTCTTCCAGTTCGTCAGCGTGCCGCCGAGCCAGCGGTGGTTGATGAAGTACTGTGCGCAGCGCTTGGCCGCGTCGGCGATGGCGTCCGAAGCCTGGCGCTTCGTGGCGACGAACAGCACGCGGCCGCCGCCGGCGACGGTATCCGATACCTTGACCAGCGCTTGATGCAGCAGCGGCGTGGTCTGCGTCAGGTCGACGATGTGGATGTTGTTGCGGGCGCCGTAGATGAACGGCTGCATCTTGGGATTCCAGCGATGCGACTGGTGACCGAAGTGAACGCCGGCTTCCAATAGCTGGCGCATCTGAAACGCGGGAAGCGTCATGACTTGTAGATCCTTTTCCGGTTAATCCTCCGCGAACCTTGAGAAGATTGGCTTTTCAGCCATCCACCGGAGCACGTGACGGGGCTTTTAATCCGCCATGCGCATGGGTTCGCGTGTGAGATGCGCGGCTTATAGGGGCATTTCAGGGGATTGGCAACCCGCCGGGCGGAACTGGGCCGTCAGTTGAATTCCAGCAATTCGGCCCCCGCCGGCCGTGCGCCGAGCTTGAACGCCTCGCGCTCGCGCTCGTCGCTCAAGTCGATCTCGAAGGATTGCCACCGTCCGTCCCCATCGAGCACAGCCACCTGCCGCGTTCCGCGCGCCCGGTCCGAGAAGCCCCAGGTGATCTGATACCCTTCCTCGTTGGAAAAGCCCTGCCCCTCCGCATGAACGATGCCGCCGCCGCCGATTTCTTGCAGGCCCCAGATCACACTGCTCGGTATCGACACGAAATCCCGCGACAGCCCGAACGACAGATACCGGCACCCGTAAAGCTCACGCGCGGCAAAAAGGTAGTTGCGCGTCCAGTGGGCGGCGGATCGCGGCCGGCAATCTGCGAGTTCCTCGCGCAGCCAGTCGATCTCCTTCGCCATCCGCGCCTTGTCCGCCCGTTCGATGAGGCAGATCTCTTCGCCGCGCCGCGACGTGACGAGCAGCTGCGTCCATCGCGCGTCGTCACCGTCGAGAACCTCGAAGCGGCACGCCTCGAAAACCGACTGAAGCTGAAGAACAGACACCGCAACAGACGCCTTCCCAAATAGACGAATGTCGTAAGTCATCGCTCACCCCCGTGACGATTCAGATTTCCACCACCTCCAGCACCCCCGGCAGCGTCGACAGGTTGCCCGCCTGCACCGGAGACACGTCCCACTTGCCCGGAACGACGATCACAACCTCATCCGAGGGCAACGCCAACTGAATCTCGACAGCACCTTTCGTGCCAGGCTTCAGCATCCGCTTCAGCTCGGCCATCTTCATCTGGCGCGGATCGAGCACGAGGCGCAGCCCGCGCCCCACATTCTCCGCCGCCTTGTCCAGGGACTCCATGCTCTGAACGCGCATCTTGAGCGTTTCGCCGTCACGCTCTGCCTCGACGTTGAGCAGAAGCGGCGTCCCCGCCTCCAGCAAGCTGCCCGCTTGCGCAAGCGTGTCGGAGAAGATCACGGCCTCGAACTGCCCGCTGGTGTCCGAGAACATCGCGAACGCAAACTTGTTGCCCTTCTGCGAGCGTCTCTCGCGCGCGGAGATGACGATCCCGGCGAGGCGTCCGGCCTTCGCGCCGTGTTCCGTCAGCGTCTCGAACTCGATGAAGCGCCGCACGCCGAGCTTGGCCAGAATCTTCTCGTATTGATCCAGCGGGTGACCCGACAGGAAGAAACCGATGGCGTCGAATTCCTGCTGGAGTTTCTCCATCGGCGTCCACGCGGCCGCAGCGCGCAGGGGAAGCTGCGGCACGACGTCGGCACCGCCGAACATATCGTTCATGCCGATCGCCGCATCCGCACCGCGCCGGTTGGCCTCCCCCATGATGAGGTCGACGTTGCCCTTGACGAGTGCGCGATTGGCCTCGAGCGCATCGAAGGCGCCAGCCATGCTCAGCGTCTCGAGCCCCCGCTTGTTCAGAGCCTTGGGATCAAGCCGCGCGGCAAAGTCGGCCAGCGACTTGTAGGGCCCTACCGCCTGCCGTTGCGCGACGATCGTTTCCACAGCCGAGGCGCCGATGTTTTTCAACGCGGCCAGCGAGTAACGGATAGCCCCACGCGCCTCCCTCTCACCGTCCACTTTCTTCTGACGAGGCGACGGCGGCTCGGCCAGGAAGTCGACGTCGGAGCTGTTCACGCACGGCGGCTTCACGACGATGCCGCTACGGCGCGCTTCCGAAGCGAACATGGCGAGCTTGTCGGTGTTGCCCATGTCGAGCGTCATCGACGCGGCGAGAAACTCCTCGCGGAAGTTCGCCTTGAGATACGCCGTGTGATAGCTCACGAGCGCATAGGCGGCGGCGTGAGACTTGTTGAAGCCGTAGCCCGCGAACTTGTCGACGAGTTCGAAGATGTAGACCGCGTCGGCCTGCTTGACGCCATTCTTCAGCGCACCTTCGACGAAGCGCGCCTGCTGCTTCGCCATTTCGGCCTTGTCTTTCTTGCCCATCGCCCGGCGCAGCAAGTCGGCATCGCCCAGCGAATAGCCGGCCATCACCTGGGCGATCTGCATCACCTGTTCCTGGTAGATGATGACGCCGTACGTCTCTTTCAGGATGCCTTCGAGCAGCGGATGCAGGCAATCGACCTGCTCCTCGCCGTGCTTGCGGTTGATGTAGGTCGGGATGTTGTCCATCGGGCCAGGGCGGTAGAGCGCCACCATGGCGATGATGTCTTCGAAGCGGTCCGGCTTCAGCCGCTTCAAGCTCTCGCGCATGCCCGTGCTTTCCAGCTGGAACACGCCGACCGTGTCCGCCTTGGCAAGCAGCTCGTAGGATCGCTTGTCGTCCAGCGCCAGCGTCGCGAGGTCGACCGTAATGCCACGACCCCGCTCGATCAGCTCCAACGCCTTTTGCAGCACCGTCAGCGTCTTCAGGCCGAGGAAGTCGAACTTCACCAGGCCAGCTGCCTCGACCATTTTCCAGTTGAACTGGGTGACGGGCGTATTCGTCTTCGGGTCGCGATAGAGCGGCACCAACTCGTCGAGCGGCCGGTCGCCGATCACCATGCCGGCGGCGTGCGTCGAGGCGTGGCGATAGAGACCTTCGAGCTTCTGCGCGATCTCCAAAAGCCGCGCCACGATGGGCTCGCTGTCACGCGCCTCCTGCAGCTTGGGCTCGCCTTCGATGGCCTCCGGCAAGGTCACGGGGTTGGCCGGATTGTTCGGCACCATCTTGCACAGCTTATCGACCTGCCCGTACGGCATCTGCAGCACGCGGCCGACGTCGCGCAGCACGGCGCGCGCCTGCAGCTTGCCGTGCGTGATGATCTGCGCCACGCGATCCTTGCCGTACTTGTCCTGCACGTAGCGGATCACGCGGTCGCGCTTTTCCTGGCAGAAGTCGATGTCGAAGTCCGGCATCGACACGCGTTCCGGATTGAGGAAGCGCTCGAACAGCAGGCCAAACCGTAACGGGTCGAGATCCGTGATCGTCAGCGCCCACGCCACGACCGAGCCCGCGCCTGAGCCGCGGCCCGGACCCACAGGAACGCCGTTCGACTTCGACCACTTGATGAAGTCCGCAACGATCAGGAAGTAGCCGGGAAACTTCATCTTGGAGATGACGTCGATCTCGAACGCCAGCCGCTTCTCGTAGTCCTCGCGCGTGAAGCCGTCAGCCAGCGGCGTGACGGCGAGCCGTGCGGCAAGCCCCTCTTCTGCCTGACGCTTCAACTCATCGGCTTCGGCCGCGAGCTGGTCGGCATCGGACGAACCGGCGGCCGGCACCACGAAGCGCGGCAGGATCGGCTTGCGTCCCTTGGGCCGGAACGCACACCGTTTGGCGATCTCCAGCGTGTTGGCCAGTGCCTCCGGCAGATCCGCGAACAGATCCGCCATCTCTTTGGCGGACTTGAAATAGTGCTCCGGCGACAGCCGGCGCCGATTGTCTTCCGAAACGTAGCTGCCCTCGGCGATGCAGATCAGCGCATCATGCGCCTCGTAGTCCGACGGCGCACCGAAGTAGGCTTCGTTGGTGGCGACGAGCGGCAGCGCCATGTCGTAGGCAAGCGCGATAATCTGCGGCTCGACGGCCGCTTCCGCGGGCAGACCATGCCGCTGCAGTTCGACGTAGAGCCGGTCGCCCGCGATCTGGGCAAGGCGCGCCAGCCGCGCCTGCGCCACGGCGATCTGGCCATCCCGGATCGCGCCGTCGACCGGACCTTGCGGCCCGCCCGTCAACACGATCAGCCCCGTCGCATGCGCCGCCAGTTGATCGGCCGTGACATGCGGGGCCTCGGCTTCGCCAACGCCCAGATGCGCCAGCGACACCAGCTTCATCAGGTTCGCATAGCCGTCGTCGTCCATCGCATAGAGCGCGACGAGCCCGTCGCGCTGCGGCGCCGGCGGCTTCAATGCACCGGAAGCGGCCGCGAAACGATCCGGCTTCTTCTCGACGAAGTCGACGGCGAGCGACACGCCCACGATCGGCTGCACGCCGCTGGCTGCGAGCTTGTCGGAGAACTCGAGCGCGCCGAACAGGTTGTTGGTGTCCGTCAACGCCAGCGCGGGCATCTCGTGGCCGATCGCGAGCTTCGCCAGCTTGCCGATCGGCAGTGCACCTTCCAGCAGCGAATAGGCGGAGTGCACCTTCAAATGCACGAAGCGCGGACCCACGGCACGCTTCAACGGCGTCCCGGATCCTGGATTCTGAATCGGTGCGTTCATGGTTGTATGAGGGGCAAACCTGGCGGCCAGGGTCAACCCGGGCACGCCGGATCACCCTGGATATCATCGTCCTGACATCCGAATCTGGGTTCGCACTGCCCGCAGTGCAACAATCCCGGCCGATCTCAGATCGCGACCGCCGGCATGCCTTCGTTGAGAAGGCCATCCTCCAGCCGCAGCACGCGATCCATGCGGGCAGCAAGCGACAGGTTGTGCGTCGCGATCAGCGCAGCAACGCCCTGGCTGTGAATGAGCTCGATCAACTCGGTGAAGACCCGCTCAGAGGTGTGCGGATCGAGATTGCCGGTCGGCTCGTCGGCAAGAATGAGTTTCGGGCGAATTGCCAACGCGCGGCAGATGGCCGTGCGCTGCTGCTCGCCGCCCGACAGCTGGGCCGGCCGGTGATCCAGACGCTCGCCAAGACCCAGCGACGTCAGAAGCTCGCGCGCGCGCTCCTTGGCTTCGCGCTTGCGCCGTCCCTGGATGATCTGCGGCATCTCCACGTTCTCGATCGCGGAGAATTCGGGCAGCAACTGGTGAAACTGATAGATGAAACCCATCTCGGCGCGGCGCACGCGCGTGCGGTTGGCGTCGTCCATCTTCGAGCAATCGCGACCGTTGATGATGACGCGGCCGCCGGTCGGCGTTTCCAGAAGACCGGCGATGTGCAGCAGCGTCGATTTGCCGGCACCCGAGGGGCCCACGAGCGCGACGGCCTGGCCCGGCCAGATCTGAGCCGATGCGCCATTCAGCACGACGATCTCGCGCTCGCCCTGCCGGAATGTCCGGCGCAGGCCTTCGAGGCTGAGAACGGGTTGCGGTTGTTGCAGCACGATCGGCTCTCCTTACTCGTACCGCAGGGCGTCGACGGGATCCATGCGCGAGGCCCGCCAGGACGGATAGATCGTCGCGAGAACCGCCAGCACGAACGCGGTGAGGACGATGACGGCGACCTCCACCGGATTGATCTCCGCACGCATCTTGCTCAGCAGGTAGACCGAGCTGTCGTACAGGTTGATGCCGAAGACCCACGACAGGAACTGGCGGATGCTTTCGATGTTCCAGCTGATCAGGATGCCGAAGATGAAGCCCAGCACCGCCCCGACGGCGCCAATCGAGGCGCCGGTGATGAGGAACACGCGCATGATGGCACCACTGGTCGCCCCCATCGTGCGCAGCACGGCGATATCCCGGCCCTTGTCCTTCACCAGCATCAGCAGACCGGCGATGATGTTGAACACGGCCACGATGACGATCAGCGACAGGATCACGAACATCACGTTGCGTTCGACGACGAGCATGTTTGTGTACATCGGGTCGCGCTGACGCCAGTCGGACACCTGCAAGTCGCCGCCGCCCGCGGCGCGAATGGCGCCAGTGTCGATCTGGTCTGGGTTCTCGACGAAGATCTCGAGAAGGTCGACCTCGTCCTTCTTGTTGAAGAAGCGCTGCGCCTCCAGCAGAGGCATGAAGATGACCGACTTGTCGTAGCCCGACTGGCCAAGCTCGAACACCGTCGCGACCGGATAGCTTTTCACACGCGGCGTCACGCCGAACGGCGTCGAGGAACCGCGCGGCGATACCAGGGTAATGGTGTCGCCGATGTTGACGCCCAGCGCATTGGAGATACCGATGCCGATGGCGAGGCCCGGCTGCTTATCGAACCCGTCGAGCGTGCCCGCGATCACGTTCTGCGCGACCAGCGGCACGGATTTCACACTGCTCTCCGACACGCCACGCACGAATGCGCCAAAGCCGCCCGTCGCGGCGGAGACGAGCACCTGCCCTTCGATCAGCGGCAGAGCGGCCTTCACGCCCGGGGCCGTCACGACCTTGGCCGCAGCTTCATCGTAGTTCGTGAAGGGCTCGCCGATCTTCACCGCCACGGCATGACCGTTGAGGCCCATCGTCTTTGAGAACAATTCCTGGCGGAACCCGTTCATGACGGACGTCACGGCGATGAGCGCGGCAACGCCAATCATGATGCCGGCGATCGAAAATCCTGCCGTCACGGAGATGAACCCTTCGCTGCGGCGCGCGCGCAAATAGCGAGAAGCAAGCCGCCATTCGAACGCCGCAAAAGGTTTCGTATCGCCCGATCTCGTCACACGTGTCTCCTCGTGGCCGGCCGTCGTTCTAGCTCGGGTCGGTTCTCGGCGCCGGTCTCAGACCAGCACACGCTGCTTCGTAACGGCGTCGATCAGCTTGGCAGTGGCCGCCGCCATCGGCAGCGTCTCGCGTTCGCCGCTACGGCGATCCTTGAGCTCAGCCTCGCCTGCCTTCACGCCCTTGGGTCCGATGATGAGCTGATATGGCAGACCGATCAGATCCATCGTCGCAAACTTGCCGCCCGCCCGTTCGTCCGTGTCGTCCATCAGCACGTCGATGCCGGCTTTCTGAAGCTGCCCGTAGACATCGCCGCAAGCCGCGTCCGTCGCCGCATCACCGGCCTTGAGATTGATCAGCCCCGCCTCGAACGGCGCAACCGGCACCGGCCAGATCACGCCAGCCGCATCGTGGGACGCCTCGATAATGGCACCAGCGAGGCGCGAAACGCCCACGCCGTACGATCCCATCTGCAGCGTGACCATCTGGCCATCCGGCCCCTGCACGCGCGCGCCCATGGGTTCGGAGTACTTGGTGCCGAAGTAGAAAATATGACCGACCTCGATGCCGCGCGCCGTCACGCGCCGCTCAGTGGGCACTTCTTTCTCGAAGCGGGCGGCATCGTGCTTTTCATCGGTTGCCGCGTACTTCGACGTCCACTCCGTCATGAGTGGCGCCAGATCGCCGGAATAGTCGATGTCGGCCGGCGGAATCGCACCCTCGACCAGGTCTCGATCGCAGAACACCTGGCTTTCGCCCGTCTCCGCCAGAATGATGAACTCATGACTGAGGTCGCCGCCGATCGGCCCCGTGTCCGCAGCCATCGGAATCGCACGCAGCCCCATCCGCGCGTAGGTGCGCAGGTAGGCCACGAACATCCGCTGATAGGCCGCCCGTGCCGCCTCCGGCGTCAGGTCGAACGAGTAGGCGTCCTTCATCAGGAACTCGCGGCCGCGCATCACGCCGAAGCGCGGGCGGATCTCGTCGCGAAACTTCCATTGAATATTATAGAGGTTCTTGGGCAGATCCTTGTAGCTCTTCACGCTGTCGCGGAAGATCGCGGTGATCACCTCTTCCGCCGTGGGGCCGTACAGCAGATCGCGTTCGTGACGGTCCGTGATGCGCAGCATCTCCTTGCCGTACGCATCATAACGCTTCGTCTCGCGCCACAGATCGGCCGACTGGATCGTCGGCATCAGCACCTCGATCGCGCCGGCCCGGTTCTGCTCCTCACGAACGATGTTCTCGATCCGCTTCAGCACGCGCAGGCCGAGCGGCAGCCACGAGTAGATGCCTGCAGCAGACTGCTTGATCATCCCCGTACGCAGCATCAGCTGGTGCGAGACAATTTCGGCTTCCTTCGGCGTTTCGCGGAGGACAGGGAGGAAGTAGCGGGAGAGGAGCATCGCGGCCTGTTGTCAGGAGAGGCGATCCGAACCGGAGGGCCGGGCGGACCGGAAAAATACGCTCCGCGCTCTTAGCCAGGAAACTGGTAAAGGGCAATGCTCGACGGCCTAACGCGTCGAATTCCACACGCAAAGTGGCGATGTAGCAGGCAACGCGTGAGAAACAGACCTTACGTAACCGGCAATCTGCAAACCATTTGCGCACTTGCATTTTTTCTTGATCTAACCCCGTGACAAAGGGACGCCCTTCGGTTATGTTCCGCGCGTCGAACGGCAAGGGTCCAGGAGCACAAAGTCTCGTGTCTCTCAAAGAGCCCAGGTCTAGGGAGAGAATGACGATCACGACGCTCTTCTCTTGAACGAGATTCGGTGTCGAAGGTCGGATGAGATCATAAAGGCGCTCAAGCGTCGGTCTCTCACAGTGCAGTCGCATGCCAAAGAGCAGGGCTTAGGCCTTGCTCTTTTGCTTTTATGAGCATGCAATCGCGCGTGCGGTCTGCCGAGCAGCTGTGCGACGCGCTGGATCACGCGACATGACCGTCAGTACCTTCATCGCCGAAAACGCCGCAACGTGTCTGGCCATAGGCGGCCTCGTTATCGGTTCGATATTCGGAGCCGTCGCCCAGCGCACGGGCTTCTGCACACTCGGCGCGATCTCCGATTGGACGCTCTTCGGTGACAAGCGGCGCGCGCGCTCCTGGATACTGGCTGTCGCCGTCGCTCTCCTTGGTGCGCAGGCGCTGCACACACTACAGATCGTCGACCTCAACACATCGCTGTACCTCTCCGGAAGCATGCCCCTGGGCGGTCACATCCTCGGCGGGCTGTTGTTCGGTTTCGGCATGGTGCTGTCGGGTGGCTGCGTCAGCCGCAATCTGGTTCGTGCCGGCTCCGGCGACCTACGCGCAATGGTGTCTCTGCTTTTCGTTTCGATCATCGTGGCCGTGACGCTGGGTGGCATTCTGGGGCCGCTACGCGTCGCCCTCGTGTCAGCAACGAGTACGGCCGGGCCTTTGGCCCTCGATCCTTCACTTACGTTTACCGTAGCGGCCGCCGCCGCGGCAGCGTTGGCGGCGTATTGCTTCGCAGACCGCGACTTCCGGACGTCGGCCCCACACCTTGTGGCGGGCCTTGCGATCGGCCTGTGCGTAGTCGCCGGATGGGCAATGACCGGTCTCGCGTTCGACGAATTCGCCGATCAACGCGTGCAGGCGCAGTCGCTGACATTCGTGAAACCGGTAGCGGACTCGATCGATTGGCTGGAGCGGGCGACGGCGCTTGGCATTCCGCCATTCGCGGTGACGAGTGTCGGCGGCGTCCTGCTCGGCGCGCTGTCGATGTCGCTCGCAACCGGTACGTTTCGCATCGCCACCTTTGCCGGAACGCGAGACACGGTGCGCAATCTGGCGGGTGCAGGCCTGATGGCAATCGGTGGTGTACTCGCGCTTGGATGCAGCATCGGACAGGGCATCACGGGGCTTTCCACGCTGTCGCTCGGGTCGCTGGTCGCCACACTCAGCATCGTAGTGGGCAGCGTGATCGGCTTGAAAGCCAGCGAACGCTACTCGATCTTGACGTAGACCGCCGCGCGCGCCTCCTGCTCGGGCGGCGCCGCCACCGTTGTCTCAGCTGCCGCAGCCTTGGTGCGCGCGCGCCGCTGCCGCGGCGTATCGCGCCGCCCGACCAGAGTTTCGCGCGTCGCCGCCGTCTTCACGAAGGTGCGCCAGTCGCCCAGCACACTGAAGCGCTGCCTTTCGAAGTCTTGATCGACGCCCAGCAGCCGTTTCCGGTTCAACGCGCAGACGGCGATGAACGACTCCGTGCCCGCCTCCGTCGCACGCAGGCGATAGGGCTCGATGTCGCTTGGAATGCGCACCTTGCTACCGGCTTTGATGGCGTTGTCGGGATCGGAGTCGCTAGGGAACAGCACGGTGGCCTCTCCACGCGTATCGACGTTGATCACCGTCAGATGGCAATCACGGTTCGCTTGCGCCGTGATCGTGACGAGGTCGTCCTTCTTGTAGGCCGGCGCACTGGGCCAAATGTACACCTCCAGCCGCTCACCTGCCGCAGCACTTACCGCATCGTAAGCCAGGACGCCCGGTTGGCCGGGCACGGCCAGCGCCGCGCGCAGACGGCGCCACGCACCTTGCGAGACCGGCCCACTCTCCAGGGCTATTGCAGGCCCCTCCAAGTCGCCCTTCACGGCCGACAAGAGCTGCGCAAACGTGCTTGCCGGCACGCCGAGATCAGCAGCGGCACTGGGTTTGTCGACTATCCCTGCGCCGTCGCGCAGGGCATGCCAGGCTTTCGCGTCCAGCTCGCCCAGACGAGGAAACGCGCCGCTTGCAGTTGCCGCGGCCGCCAGCGCGCCGGCATCGATCAAGGGCGTTTCGGTTGCGTAAGCGTCCCGCAAGACGTCGTCCGTCAGCTTCGGAGCAGCCGCCAACGCCGCCAGCGCGTCC
>JAKAXS010000571.1 GCA_021816505.1 Pseudomonadota bacterium | reverse complement strand
CCTTCGGCAGTCTTTCTGTTCACGTGGCAGTCGCGGGCTACCGATGCGAGGTTTAACACCGAGCCGTGCGAGTAGCTCATAGCTTCGAGGAAGCGAGCAAAAGATCCGGTGTTGCGTACGAGTCCCTCCATCTGAACTTCCTCACGTAAGTAAAGACCGTTATAGGCGCTCAGAAGGGCATCGCGATCGTGCGCGGCCCAGATGACCGGCAGCATTCCGTGTTGCAACGCCGAGTTCAGCGAAAACTCCCGGGCGAGCTCGGCGGCCATGTACGGATGTAAGTGCTTTTCTGCTGCGCGGCCGCCGATCAGATTAACGCCTCCGCGGCGTAACTTACGGAAGCTCGATCCGGTTAGGACCAACTGGTGCACTGTCTTCTTCTCGCTCAGAAGGTGGACGACCTCAAGTAGTTCCGGCAGCTTCTGAATTTCGTCGATGAAGATCTGCTTGGTGCTCGGATTGGCGTCTATCAGTTCACGCAATCGTTCGGGCCGGGGGGACAGCTGGCGTAACGTAGCCGGATCGAGCAGATCAATCCGCGGGGCATTTGGAAACTCATGGTTGCACCACAGCGTTTTGCCCGTCCCGCGCGGTCCCAGGAGAAAGAAATGATCTCGACCGGCGGAGAGAAATCGAGCCGTAAATGCCATAATGCGTCGCAATATGGCATCGCTTGTGCTGTTTTGAAATTCTCAATTCCGTGCTCGCCCGCCCGATTCTCGCCTTGCACCGTCGAGGGGACTTGAGTGGCTGCGGAAATTCGCAGCCAAGGCCGTCCTTTCTATAATCAATTACCTACAAGACAGCGTGAATCCCTCTCTCGCCAGATTTCTGTTATGGATTCCCGTCACTTCTGGCAATCCCCTTTCAATGCCAAATTCCGGGGGATCCAGGTAATGGCGCTCGCGCTGAAGTGGCCGGTCACGATAGCCTCCGCCGACAGAACCAGACCAGTGCGCAACAGATCCCGGCGGCTGATCGCGGTCATTGATGCTCCTCGTCCCCGAGTGATTCAAATCTCGACTCATGTACGGGTGCGACAGTGGCAACGGCCGCCCCTGCGGGTCGCGCATGACCGCCAGCTCCGGCGTCAATTCGTTGTTAACGTGGCCAAACCCATTACGGCTTACATCGAACTGATCGTGGGCGTGTCCGCCAAATTCAAACATCCTTGATGGCAGCCACATGCACCTGGGGTGCGTAGAGGGCTACCGTCGCGCCGGCTTCAACGGCTGCAGAGTCATTCAGCCGGCCATGCATGATTCATGAATTTTATTGGGACGCAGTCTCAGAGAAGCTACGCATAATGTACGCACACGTTGTCTCTGCAGACGGAAAGCAGCATATTGTGAAGGTTTCTCTCGGCCAGTCTGCTCGGTTTCTGCCACTGCTCGCAACATGGTTGCAGAGGTGCTTGCGCAAGTGTCGCCGGACGATCCACGCGCAAAGCCCCTGGACGACGCCCTGGAGGCTCTGCAAGCGGCAACGCGGCGCAGCGAAGGTCTGCTGCATTTCGTGAGCGGCCATCGTCGGCTCACCCGGCCGCTTCAAGCCCAAATGCGGGTCATGCCAGTGCAGCGCCTGTTCGCACGCATCCACCGGCTTCTAGCGACGGATCTCGCGGAACGGGGGATCCGGATAGCTAATACGGTTGAGCCCGAAACCCTGGAGCTTGCGGTCGATGCCGATCTCCTCGATCAGGCCCTGATCAATCTCGTGCGCAACGCGATTGAGGCTCTTCTCGATGCTCCTCAAGGGCGCATCGAGCTGTGCGCCCGTCGCGCCGAGGGGCGGATCGCCATCTCGGTCATCGACAACGGTCCCGGATTTTCACCCGATCAGCGTGAGAAGGTATTTGTGCCATTCTTCACGACCAAGCGGCGCGGCAGCGGCACAGGACTGACGCTGGCGCGGCAGATCGCCGCGGCTCACGGGGCACCTGTCGACGTCCTGCAGACCCCGGGAGGAGGCGCGACCGTGAGCCTGCTGTCTTAGTCGCCAGTCAGGCAAGACTGCTGGATACAATATGCACGCGGCGATTCCGGCTTCGCATAACAATCGAGGCTGCGCAGTACGGTCGGCACACATTCCGATGACCTGACCTAATCTCTTTACAGATTTTGAAACGGCATCCTCGATCTGGTTCACTGGGCGCTACAAGTCAACCAAGAACGCGGCCGAGGCAAGGCCACCATGGGAGACGACCCACCGGCGGCGCTTGGAGCGCTGCGAGTTGACGAAGTGAAGCTTAAAATCATGTAGATGAGGTGGTGAAGTCGAGCGTGGAGGACACGCTGAACACACTGCTGTATGCCGAGGCGGGCCAGATCTGTGGGGCGCAGCGGTTTGTCGGCAGAGCGGGTCGCTATGAGAGGACGCTCGAGACCAAGGCCGGAGTGGTGAGGATACGCGTGCCGAAGCTCAGGCGGTTGCCGTTTGAGACGGCGATTATCGAGCGGCATAAGCGGCGAGAGTCCTCCGTCGAGGAGGCTCTGGTGGAGAGGTATGTGGCAGGGGCATCGGTGAGGCGAGCTGTGTCTGGACTTCAGATCCCGCAGCTGCATGATCAGGTGTACCGTGCGCCTCTGCACTATCGGTATGCATTTCATGCTTGGAATGAAGTACTGGTGCCACTTTTGCACATCGCGGACAGACGCCAATTAGAGCATGACGATTGGCGCGCGA
>JAKAXS010000570.1 GCA_021816505.1 Pseudomonadota bacterium | reverse complement strand
CGATCTCGTGGCTCTCGGAGCGCAGCTTGATGTAGTCGTTGATGGCGTCGAACCACTCCTCGACACCGGGGAAGAATTCGACGGACTTGCCTTGCGCCACCAGATCTTCCCGGTCGACGCGGATTCCCTTCTCCTTGGCCTTCTTGTAGAGCAGGTGCATGTACGTGATGAGGATATCGGCGCCATGCTCCCTGGCGATGCGGTTGCTCTCCGCCCAGAATTCCTTGGCCTCGGCCCCGATGGCGGGAAGAAACGCATACTCCTGCATCGGGCGCGGTGAGAGCGTGCCGTCGAAGTCGTAGACGAGCGCGATGATCTTCTTGTCGAACGCGCCCTTCGCCGGTTTGGCGGCCTTGCGCTCGTCACGCGCTGCTTCCGCCGCGCTATCGCCGCCCTGATCACGGCCGCCGCGGCTGCGCTTCGACGTTGCCTGCTCGCTCATTGCGTTCCTCACCGGTCCCGACTTGCAGCCGCGACCTTGCAGTGATTCGCATGTTCGATTGAAGGCGTCCTAGCCCGTCTATCCGGGGAAAAGGCTACCCCGCGACCCGCCTTCGCTAGGCTTTCGACGGCGCCTCGTGCTCATGCTTGTGATCGTGCCCGCAGCAGCCGTCATGATCATGGTCGTGGGCATGATGGTGGTGCCCGTGGTCATGGCCGTGGTCGTGCCCGTGGCTGTGCCCATGACTGTGATCGTGGCCGCAGCCGCATCCGTCGCCGTGCTCATGACCGGACGGATCCACGAGCGCCATCTGCAGTCCACGCTCGATGGCAAGCGAAGTCTCGCGCGGCGCGGTGCGCGCTTCGAGAGCGAAGGCCATGATCTCGGCACCCAACCGCACGTCGTCGACCTGCCCCAGGTAGTGACGGCGCAGACGGCCCTGCCTGTCGAACAGAAGAACCGTGGGCGTGCCCTGCAGCTCATAGGTGGTGAACGTACGCGGCATCTTCTTCACGTTCGGCTTGTCGATGGCGATAGGGAACGTCAGCTGCTGTTCCGCAATCAGCGCCTCGACCGCGCCCGGCGTCTGCTTGTCCTGGTTCTCGAATGCCGAGTGGAGACCGATGACCGCCACCTCCTCGCTGCTGAAGGCTTGCGCGATGCGCTGCGCCTGGGGCAGCGCATGCTTCAACGAACCGTTGCACAGCGCCTGGAACACCGTCAGCAGGACGACGCGGCCCTTGAGCTGCTCGCGCGACAGCGGCTTCTCCGCATTGAACCAGCGCGACGTCTCGAACTCAGGCGGATTTTCCGGATTGAACATAGGGTCTCCTTCAGGCCAGCACCCCATCGCATGCGACAGGCGGCCCTCTCATGTCATGTCCGTAACATAGGTGCAAATCCCGGCCCTTGACAGGGCTCCTCCGGCCATGGATGTCGGGACTGAGAGAATTGGCCTTTTCGGCGCCATCCGCCGTTCAACCCGTAACGAGAGACCTTCCATGCCGTTCGATGCCGCCGCCGGCCGCCAGCGCCTGATCTCCATCATCAAGGAGCGCTCGTTCCAGACCGGGCCGGAAATGAAACTGGCCTCGGGCAAAACCTCCACGTTCTACTTCAACATGAAGCCCACGATGCTGCACGCGGAGGGGGCCAACCTCATTGCCAACCTGATCCTCGATCGCATAGCGGATCTGAACGTCGATCTCGTCGGCGGGCTGGAAATGGGCGCGGTGCCGATCGCCAGCGCGGTGGCGGCGGTGAGCCACGAGCGCGGCAAGGCGATCGACGCATTCTTCGTCCGCAAGCAGGCCAAGGAGCACGGCACCCGCAGCCTCGTGGAAGGATTGCCTAAGGGCGCGACGATGGCCGGGCGCTCGCTCGTGATCGTCGAGGACGTCACCACCACCGGCGGCTCGGCGCTCAAGGCAGCTGTGGCGCTGCGTGAAGAAGGCGCAACGATCTTGCGCGTCGTCACGATCGTCGATCGCGAAGAAGGTGCGGCTGATGCATTCGCGTCAGCTGCAATCAATTTCCAGCCGATTCTCACACTCAAAGACTTTTCGTAGTTGAAGTCTCCGGCGAACACTGTTGTTCTGACAACGGGTCGTGGGTAGCGCGCGGTCGAGAGCGAACGTCAATCGCTTCGGCACGCCGCGCGAGGGCAGAGTTCAGATTTAACAATCCGGCTGAAAGGGACAACGATGCACGCTTTGCATCGAACGATATCGCTTGCTCTCATCCTCGTCGGTTTCGCTGCTGCAAGCAGCACCGCGCGCGCCGACGAGGGCATGACCCTCAAGGAAGCAGCGGCCAAGACCGGCATCCTTACCCACATGACGGCCGCGACGAAACTCGCCGGTCTGGACCGTAGCGGCGACGGCGACATCGGCCCGCTGACGCTGCTGGCCCCGACCGACACGGCCTTCATGACACTCGACCCCGACGTTCGCGCGAAACTGCTGCACCCCGCGAATGTCAGCTTGCTCACACGCGTGCTCTTGCACCATGTACTGCTCGGCGAATACCCCACGAAGCGGCTGCTGGCTCCCAAGGTTCGCAGCTACACCGTCCAGGCCGTTGATGGCACCTTGATCGACGTCTATCGCGGCGATCGTGGCCTCGACGTCGATGAGGGACGCATCGTGCGCGGCGACATCGTCGCGAAAGATGGCATCATCCACCTCGTCGATCGCGTACTCATCCCGGCCGATCTCGTGGCTGAGATCGCCGCGGCCCCGATGC
>JAKAXS010000569.1 GCA_021816505.1 Pseudomonadota bacterium | reverse complement strand
CGCGCGCAACATCGCCTTTTTGCTCGTTGCCATCCTTGGCGGCGGTATATGGGCCGTCGTCAATACTCCGCTCGATGCGCTGCCGGACCTCTCGGACGTCCAGGTGATCGTCCGCACCGATTGGCCAGACCGCAGCCCCAATATCGTCGAGGACCAAGTCACCTATCCCATCGTGACACAACTTCTTTCGGCACCTAAGGTCAAAGTCGTAAGAGCCAACAGCTTTTACGGGGAATCCCTCATTTACGTCATTTTCGAGGAGGGGACGGATCTTTATTGGGCGCGTAGCAGGGTCCTGGAGTATCTCAGCGGCATGGCCGGCCGGTTGCCGGAAGGCGTGTCGCCGCAGCTTGGACCGGACGCGACCGGAGTGGGATGGGCGTTCGAATATGCCCTGATCGACAAGTCCGGGAAACACTCACTGGCGAAACTTCGCTCCCTGCAGGACTGGCAGGTGCAATACCAGCTGCGCGCTGTCCCGGGTGTGGCGGAAGTAGCCCCTGTGGGCGGCTTCGTAAAGCAGTACCAGGTTACCGTGGATCCCGACAAGCTGCTGGCCTACAACATTCCCATTAACAAGGTGACCGAACAGGTTCGCCGCGGAAACCAGGAAGTCGGCGGGCGGGTACTCGAGTTCACCGGCAAAGAATATATGGTACGAGGAAGAGGATATTTTGCCAGCGCCGTCGACATCGAAAACGTGGCCGTGGGAGCCAGGCCCGACGGAACGCCGATTCTCGTCCGCGACGTGGGAACGGTCCAGATGGGGCCTGACATCCGGCGCGGTGTGGTTGACTATAATGGCATGGGGGATGCCGCTGGCGGCATTGTCGTCGTGCGGTTCGGCGAAAGCACCTACGATGTCCTGCAGCGCGTCAAGCAGACGATTCGTGACGAGGTGGTCCCATCCCTCCCGCCCGGGGTCGAGTTGGTGGTCACCTACGACCGTTCCACCCTCATCGAGCATTCGGTGAGGACGTTGACCAGGAAGCTTGTCGAAGAAAGCATCATCGTCAGCCTGATCTGTCTCATTTTTCTGTTCCATCTGCGCAGTGCGCTGGTCGCGATCATCACCCTGCCATTGGCGGTCCTGATGGCCCTGGTGGCCATGAACTGGATCGGGCTCACCAGCAACATCATGAGCCTGGGTGGCATCGCCATTGCGATCGGAGCGATGGTCGACGCTACTATCGTAATGATCGAGAACGCCCTCAAACACTGCGAATACGAGGACGCGAAGCCCCGCGAGCAAAGACGCCCCCGACTGGAGGTGCTGATTGAAGCTGGTCGAGAGGTGGGACCGTCATTGTTCTTCTCGCTGCTCGTGATCACCGTCAGCTTCCTGCCGGTGTTCGCGCTCCAGGACCAGGAAGGTCGGCTGTTCAAGCCGCTGGCATACACCAAGTCACTCAGCATGATGTTTGCGGCTCTGCTGTCCATCACGGTCGCGCCCTTTCTCATGGTGCTCCTGATCCGGGGCAAGGTACCCGCCGAGGAGCGGAACCCCATAAACCGACTGTTGATCTGGATCTACCGTCCGGTCGCCAAGGGCGCCCTCCGATTCCGTTACCTCACAGTCGTCGTTGCCCTTCTGTCTGTGGCGTCGGTGCCGTTCATCTATAGCCGCCTGGGCAGCGAATTCATGCCGCCACTCTGGGAGGAAACGTTGCTCTACATGCCAGCAGGCCTTCCAGGCGCATCGATTGAAACCATGCGGGAGGCAATTCAGACACAGGACCGAATTCTGCTCGAATTCCCCGAAGTCGCAAGCGTGTTTGCGAAGGCCGGCCGGGCGGAGACTGCCACTGATCCGGCCCCTTTGGAGATGGTCGAGACCGTCGTGACGCTCAAGCCAGCTGATGAATGGCCAAAAGGGATGACACCGGATCGCCTGATTGGAGAGATGGATCAGCGATTGAAGGCGGAAACGATAGGTTTCTCCAACGCGTGGACGATGCCGATCAAGGGGCGCATCGATATGCTCTCCACCGGCGTCCGGACCCCTCTCGGGGCCAAGGTATTTGGAACGGACCTTGGCGAAATCCAGCGCATCCTGTCGGAGATCGAGACGGCCGTGCGCAATGTGCCGGGAACGAGGAGCGTCTTCGCCGAGCGCGTGAACCAGGGCTACTATCTGGACTTTGGAATCAATCGGCAGGCCATTGCCCGTTACGGGCTTTCAGTAATGGACGTGGAGGACGTGATCGAGTCCGCGGTCGGGGGGGCCAACATCACGCAGACGATTGAAGGCCGCGAACGATATCCCGTGAATGTCCGCTACGGGCGCGGGTTACGCGCGGACCTCGACCAGTTGCGGCGCGTGCTTGTTGCTACGCCGACCGGCGCTCACGTCCCGCTGGGAGAGTTGGCAGACCTGCGCTTTGTTGACGGGCCGGGGCAAATCAAGAGCGAGGAGGCCCGGCTTGTCGGCTACGTCTACGTTGACATGGCCGGCCGGGATACCGGCAGCTACATGAAGGACGCACAGGCTGCCGTAGACAAAACGGTAACGCTTCCCAAAGGCTACCGACTGCAGTGGAGCGGATCGTACGAGGGCATGCAGCGGGCGAACAAGCGGCTGATGTATGTCGTTCCTGTCACATTGGCCATGATCATTGTTTTGCTCTTTCTGAACACCAATTCGTTGGCCAAGGTGCTAATTGTACTGGTCACTGTACCGTTTTCCCT
>JAKAXS010000057.1 GCA_021816505.1 Pseudomonadota bacterium | reverse complement strand
GATTTCTTGAACCATGCCAGCTGCAGCTTCTCGACGGTGCGGCCCTTTTTGATGGCCATGACCTGCACGTCAAAGTCGGTCAGCTGGTTGACCTCGGACAAAGCCGGCTTGAGACAATGCTTGTTAAAATCGGCAAACCGGTCGAGCTTTTTCTCGGGCACGCCAAGCATGGCGCGAAACTCGTCGACCGTGAATTCCTCGTGCTGCTTCATCAGTCCGATGCGCCGTTCGACCATCTCGTAGAGCCGGATCGAGTATTTGGAGCGAAGGGCGTACATGATGTGCGACTTGATTGTCGCCCATGCCTTGCTCTGCTGAATCACGGCCAGAAGGTCAGGAGGGAACGTGTAGTAGAAATATCCGTCGTCGCGGTCTTCCTCTTTGTTGGTTCCCAGCAAGTGAACGCGGAACGTCGCCATCTCGCCCGTTTGCGGATCACGGGCACGAATCTTTGCCCACGCTCCCATCAGTTTGTCGAAGGCCTGTTCGAGCCGATCATTGCTTTCATGCGTTCCTCGCAGGCTCGCCTTGAGCACCTTGTGGACCGCCTGCGTGCGGATATTGTTCCAGGCATTGGCCAGGAGCTGATTATAGAGAATTGTCTCGGACCGATTGAGCGGTGTCAGCTCGATGATGTCGACCAGTTCGCGAGGCTTGATGATCCGGCCCATATGAGCGGGGTCGAGCGGCTGGCCGGTGACCCGCATATCGGTCGCGAGCAGTTTGCTCGGAAGCTTTGCCTTTTCGGGCTCGTCGTATCCGGTCTCAAATCTGGTCGTGTCGATCGCGTCGGTAGTCACACAATCAAACTGCCGAAGAATGGGTGAGGGCGTCAACAGGTGAATTCACATTTCCGGAATCTCACCTACGCGCCGCCCAATCCCTCACTTTTGATCGACCGCAAAGCCGCGGAATACCTTCCGCGACTCCGCGACTGCCCATTTTCTCACCTTTAGATTTTAAACATCGGCAATCATCGACGCATCAGCAGGAAATCGCCGACCAATGTTCCGGCTATTGCGTCGAGTCGCGCTCGCCTTCGGGCGCAGTCTACAGCTTCAGAGGAAAGAATATCGACCAGGTGCATCCCGGCCGTTGCATGAGATGGCTTATCCCTGATGATTATTTCAAGCTCGGATGCGAGCTGGTTGATGATCATGTGAACTGGAAACAGCCAGTCGGAAGGCAAACCGGTATCGGTAAGAACGCGCATGATATGCGCTGCCTCCTCGTAAAAACGGGGCATATCGGAATCCATATCAGGCTGTGGTGGAGGAGGGTGGCCGTAAAGCCACCCGTGCTGAGATCAGAGGGCTGGCGACTAACGCCGCTTTTTGATCCACTCTTCAATCTCGAAGAGAAACCAGCCGACTTTGGTCTTACCGAGCTTGATGCGCTTTGGAAATAGTCCAGCCTTTTCCATGCGCAGAATGTGCTGCGCGGTTAAAGGTATAAGGCCTAGCAGCTGCTTTTGTGTGATGATATTGAGGTGCTTTGTGCATATCATTGCGTTCTCCCGATCTGCGCATTTCAAGCGCAAAGGAATGGCGGAACAAACCAAAGAAGATCCGGATAAAGGCAACCCCCGCTAACCATACTGATAGTAATTCAGCCCAAAGTTATCCACAACGCAAAATGCTGTTACGATGAAATAATCTCGTCTCGATTATGCAACCGCAAAATTCCGCCATTGTTTTTTGGTCTGCCGTTTTTCGCTCGCTTCAGGAACTCCGATCAGCGTCTTCAACTGGCGCTCCCATGATGCAAGAGCTTCCCGTTTCTCCGCGTCGTAAGCGTAGCGGTTGTAAACGGCATCAGTCACGCCACGACTGGACGGAGAATGGTTCAGAACATGGGACCTGATATGCAGAGGCACGCCAAGGCGCGCCATTTCGGTGCCGACGGTGCGCCTCAGGTCATGAGGTGACACTTTTGGCAGTTTGAGCTCGGTTACAAGCCGGCTCATGGCGCGTGTGACGGCCATCGGCTTGATCGCTACCTGAAAGTTCACCGGCGAAGGGAACACAAACGAGCCATCACCCGATGCAGCGATCGCGCGTCGGAGTTCCGCGATCGCCATCTCACAGAGTGGCACGCGGTGAAGAAGGCCGTTCTTTGTGCGGGCACCAGGAATGGTCCAGACTGGCTCATGGCTATCAAGATCCAGTTCGGATTTGAGAGCGCCGGCGATCTCGCCCCGACGCTGTCCGGTCAACAGGCAAAGCCGCAATATTGAGCGCGTTTGCGGAGAGAGCATTCGGCCGGCCTGACCTCGCGCCATGCTCCGACCGTCCATATCCTCCATGGTGTCGAGTGCCGCCAGGAAACGGCGGATGCCTCCATGCGATAGTATGCGCTCACGTGGCCTTGCATCACCAAGCTTTCGCAGCCGCGCAGCCGGGTCGGATTCGGTTATGCCCTCATCGACCGCCCAGTTGAAAACCCGGTTGATGAGGACGACGACACTATCTGCCGTCAGCGCAGTCCACTCGGCGGCCACGCGATCGCGAAACCGCCCGATGTCGGTGCGGTGCAGATCGGCCAGTGGACGCGTGCCGAAACCTGCCTCGATGTGCTTGCTGAACAGATAGCGGTCAGTGTCAGCCCTCTTCAGCCTCGGCACCGCATATCGCGCGTGCCAGTCTTCGAATAGCGCGCCAAATGTCTTGACCTGCTGTCTGCTGCGAAGGCGCTCGGCGTGGGGATCGCGATTATCCTTCTGGACCGCGCGAATGATCTCCTGCGCCTTGTCAGCTGCATCCCTGACACTGATCGCATTCGCATCACCAATCCGGAACCAGCGGAACACACGCTGACCTCGTCCACCTGGCTGATAGCGAACGAACCAGGTGCGCTCTCCGGACATGCGAACATCCAGCACGAGGCCACGTACACCGGCCACACGGTATTGCGTGCGTCGATTGTTGAGCGGTCGCGCTCCAATGATCTGACGATGGTTGAGTTTGAGCGTTGGCATGGTGATCCTGTCGCACAATTGTCGCTCACCAATTCAGCGCTTCAGGTTCGAAGAGATTATGGCAGATTGCCGATCCGTCAAAAATAAACTCGCTGAGTCATTGGGTTACATGAACATCCCAGAACAGGACTGAACATCAAAAACGTAGCGAACTTCAATCGCACTGCAGAGGTCAGGGGTTCGATTCCCCTCGGCTCCACCAGTTACCAAGACCGCAGATTTGCCAACCCATATGACGAGGCTGGCGTATCGAGCCCGGCCGGAGATTGTCCGGTCAGTGAAAGTCGCGTGAACCGGGCAGGATGCGCACGTTGCGGGGATGCCGGGCGCGCGGCGCTTGCGGATGCAGGAACTCATCGGCAGGCGACAGCGTGATGACGGTCTCGTTCGCGTCAGAAAGACGGCCAAGCTCAGCCGTGCGATCGATGACGCGCTGCGCCATCAGATGCACCACGTTCTCGGGGCTGCGTTGAACCCTGCCCTCGATCAGAAGCAACCGCGCGCCCATCACCTCGCGACGATATTTCTCGAACGTACGCGCCCAGAGCACAGCGTTGACGATGCCTGTTTCATCTTCGAGCGTGATGAAAATCGCATTCCCTTTGCCCGGCCGCTGACGCACGAGGACGACGCCCGCGACGCGCCCCCAGCTTCCGTCGCGCTGAGCGCAAAGTTCGGCGCACGAGGCGATCTTCTCGCCGTAAAAGAGATCGCGCAGACATTGCATCGGATGGCCTTTGAGAGACAGCCGTGCGGTCTGATAATCCGCCGCGATGTTCTCGCCGAGCGTCATCTGCGGCAGATGAGCATCCGGTTCATCGGCCAGATCGTTTTCCCGCGCGGCGGCGAACAGCGGCAGGTCGTCGACCTCAGGCAGCCGCCGCGCCGCCCATAACGCGTCGCGACGGCCGATATCGACCGATCGAAAACAGTCGGCATCGGCGAGCAGGCGCAACGCCCGCTGCGGCAGGCGCGTGCGCCGGGCAAGGCTGTCCAGGTCGGCATAGCCATTGCGGCGGAGAGCGATCAGCCGCTCGATCCAATCTTCCGACAATCCGTCGACTTGCCGGAATCCCAGCCGCAACGCGATCCTGCCGTCCGCGCCGGGACATAGCGTGTTGTCCCAGTCGCTCTCATTGACATCGACGGGATGGACCTCGACGCCATGATCGCGGGCGTCGCGCACGATCTGTGCCGGGGCATAGAAGCCCATCGGCTGTGAATTCAGCAACGCACAAGCGAAGGCAGCCGGATAACGGCATTTGATGAAGGCAGAGACGTAGACGAGCTTGGCGAATGCCGCCGCATGGCTTTCCGGAAAACCATATTCGCCGAATCCCTTGATCTGCTCGAAGCAACGCTGTGCAAAGTCGCGCTCGTAGCCTCGCCCCACCATCCGATCGACAAGCAGCGACTCGAACTTATGCATCGTGCCGACGTTGCGAAACGTCGCCATCGCACGACGGAGTTGGTTCGCCTCGGCATCCGTGAAGCTGGCGGCGACCATGGCGATCTGCATCGCCTGCTCCTGGAAGAGCGGCACGCCAAGTGTGCGCGACAGCACGCCACGAAGCTCGTCTGGATCATGAGGCGGCGCGGGAGAAGGAAACGTCACGTCCTGCGGACGTTTGCGACGGCTCAGGTAAGGATGCACCATGTCGCCTTGAATGGGACCCGGCCTGACGATCGCGACCTGAATGACGAGATCGTAAAATTTGTCGGGCTTCAAGCGCGGCAGCATGTTGATCTGCGCCCGGCTTTCGACCTGGAAGACGCCGATCGAATCGCCTTTCTGCAACATCTCGTAAACGTCCGGCTGCTCGGCCGGGAGCGTGGCGAGATCAAATCTTTCGCCTTCGTGCACTTTGATCAGGTCGAAGGCTTTGCGAATGCAGGTCAGCATTCCCAAGGCCAGAACATCCACTTTCATCAGGCCGAGAGCGTCAATATCGTCCTTGTCCCATTCGATGAAGGTGCGGTCGTCCATAGCGGCGTTGCCGATGGGAACGATCTCGTCGAGCCGCCCGCGCGCCAGCACGAAACCACCGACGTGCTGCGAAAGATGCCGCGGAAAACCAAGGATACGTGTCGCGAACGAAACCGCCTGACGGATGACGGCATTCTCGGGATCGAGCCCGGCTTGGCGCAGGTGCGCTTCTGGAATGCCTTCCCCCCAGCTTCCCCAGACCGTTCCCGCGATCCGCGCCGTTATATCCTCGCTCAGCCCGAGCACCTTGCCGACTTCACGAATGGCGCTGCGCGGACGGTAGCGGATCACAGTGGCGACGAGTCCCGCGCGGGCGCGGCCATATCTCTCATAGATGTACTGGATGACTTCCTCGCGCCGCTCGTGCTCGAAATCGACATCGATGTCCGGCGGTTCGCGCCGCTCGCTCGAAATGAAGCGCGCAAACAACAGATTGTGCTGGTCGGGATCGACCGACGTTACGCCGAGCACGAAGCAGACCGCCGAATTGGCCGCCGAACCGCGACCCTGGCAGAGAATTTTTTTCTCCGTTGCGAAGCGCACCACGTCGTAAACCGTGAGGAAATACGGCGCGTAGTCGAGTTGAGCGATGAGCTCCAACTCCACCGACAACTGCCGGCGAACTTTGTCCGGCACGCCTGACGGATAGCGTTCGCCGGCTCCCTTCCATGTCAGATGCTCAAGCCAAGCTTGCGGCGTCCAACCTGTGGGAACGGGCTCCTCCGGATATTCGTATTTGAGGTCGCCAAGCGAGAACTCAACGCGTTGCAGCAGATCCTGCGTGGCGCAGACAGCGGCCGGGCACTCGCGGAAAAGCCGCGCCATCTGCGAAGGAGACTTGAGACACCGCTCCGCGTTGGCTTCGAGCCTCCTGCCCGCCGTCTCGATCAACACTCCTTCGCGGATGCAAGTGAGGATATCCTGGATGGGGCGCTGCTCCGGGATATCGTAAAGCACGTCGTTGACGGCGATCAGCGGGACATTTGCACCATCCGAGATCGCCATAAGGTCTCGCAGACGACTACGGTCATCGTCTTTAAGCGTGACGCTGGCCCCCAGCCACGCACCGCCAGGAGCCGCTTCGACAATGGCGCGGACATGCCGCTCAAGACCAGTAAGCATTGGCGGCGGCATGACGATGCACAGCAGATCGCCGCAATCGGACAGCAGATCGTCAAGCTTCAGAATGCAATCGCCCTTATCGGCCTTGCGTTTTCCATAGGTGAGCAGGCGGCACAGCCGCGCCCAGCCAGGGCGGTTGCGCGGGTAGGCGATGATGTCGGGAGCGCCGTCCGCGAAGACGAGACGCGCGCCGGCGGCAAGCCGAAAACTCTGGGCGCGGCTCTTGAGAGCTTCGGAGACAGCAGCCCAGTCCTCGACTTTGCCGTTCTCGGTCCAGACATACTCGCCAGGACCCGAACCCTCGCGGACTTTTTGCGGAGCGGGCAGCCCATCGCGCTTCAAGTCTTCAAGCGCGCTATAGGCCCGGACGACGCCCGCCAAAGTATTGTGGTCGGCGATGCCGATCCCGGTGTGCCCTAACAGCAGAGAACGGACAACGAAATCCTCCGGATGCGATGCCCCGCGCAGGAACGAGAAGTTCGTCGTCGTCGCAAGTTCGGCATAGCGCATCATGGGAAAACCCCATGCAGGAACCACTTGCGCTGCTCGGTCCGCTCCGTCACCGCCGCACAAAAAATCCAGAACCGGGCGCCACGGGAGCTTTCGACGCGATAATAGTCGCGTGTCCCATAGCCGGAGGGAGCGCGCCACCATTCATCTGCGATGCGCTCCGGCCCTGTCGCGCGCGCGACATGATGGACGACGCGCCGCCAACGGAAGCTTAGGGGCGCTTCATCATCAGCCTCGACGTCGATCGAATGCGGTCGCGCAAAGATCAATGGCGGCCGCATCTTCGTTTCGCCGGCCTGCGCCCACTGATTTGAAGCTGCAGCACCGGCCAGCGCCGTGATCTGAGCCCGTTCAGGGATATGACTATCGACAGGCTGCAATCGTTTGACGTGCTCGCGGCCGAACATGACGCTCAGCCGATCGACGAGATGTGAGAGCTTGTCGTTATTCTCGCCGCGCGCGTCTAAAGACGCCTGGCTTTCTGCAAAGGGTTCCGTCCGGACAGCCTCGAAGCGGATCATGTCGAAACCAAATCCGGGGTCGAGCGGATCTGCAAGCGCGTCGAGACGGTCTCGGTAAAGCCTCATGACGACGGCGGGATCGCGTGTCGGCTGACTTGTCTCGACGCTGATGCGGCGGATGGCGCCATCCGAGCGCATGAATGTCGCTGTGAACGCGCGCCCCCCTTCACCGCGTGCCCGCAAGTCTTCCCCCACGTTCGCCGCTAGGTCCGACACCGTCAGAGAGATGACGTCGTGACTGGAGATCGGTTCGGCGAAGCGTCGCTCGGTTCGACAAGGCGGCGGCGTTCGCAGCGGGGTGATGCGGCCGTCGTCCTCGCCGAGGACGCGAGCGAGCTTCGCCGAAAAGGCCGATGTAAAGCGCGCGGTGAACAACACCGACGGCCGATCGGCGACATCGGCGATGGTTTTCAGTCCGGCGCGCTTCAATGCCATGGCATCCTCATGCCCACATTCGAGCGCCGCGATGGGAAGCGTGCGCACCAGTTCGTCATCATCGACGAAACAAGAGGCTGCGCGCGCGAACCGCGCCAAGGCCCTCGCCATGTCGGGCGTCGGGGCCACCGCGAGTCTTACGGCTGAAACGCCAGCATCCTGCAGTGCACCGCGCAGGCGTCCTGCAAGTCCCGCTTCTCCTGCGAACAGGTGCGCACAACCAGTGATGTCGAGGGCGAGACCGTCAGGCAGATCAAGCGCGACCGATGGCGTAAAGCGCAACGCCAAATCGGCAAGCCGCGCAAGGAAGGCCGCATCGGCCGCGGGCTCGTGGGTTATGGCGCGCAGCTTCGGGAGACGTGCGCGCGCATCGGCGAGGGCCATCCCGGGTGTCAGGCCCAAGGATCGCGTGCGCTCATCGACGGCACTAAGACGGGACGCCCCACGCACTTTATCAACAAACGCCAGCGCCCGATCATCTTCGGCGCCGGTTTCACGCCGCCAGCGGTCGGACGCCAGAAACGGTAGCCACAGGCAAAGATATCGCCTCGACGAAGCAACGCCGTTCATGATCCCACTCCACAATACGGGTCTTGCCCGGAATGCCCGACGAATGCTTCAGCACCTCAATTCGAAATGCCGTTCGCGACCTGTCGTCCAGGTTCGCGCATCGAGGAGCCGCCTCCACACGCCAGCGGATTTGCGCGGCGTTGGTCACCGTTTGACCGTCGAGCCGGATCAGGACGATCGCGACGCCGGACTTTTCAGCAGCGAGCTTCAATCTTCGGCTGGCCGTCAGATCGACGGCAGTGGACGTTTCCAGGATGACGGCGGACAGCGCTGCGCAACGCGCGCCTTCGAGCGCGGCTCGCAGGGCGCTCATCTTCGTGCGCGTCTCCACGACAATCAGGCAATCCGGAGAAACGCCGAACCTCGCCAGTCCCGGGCCATAGGCGTCTCCCGTCTCAGCCGCGGCAGAGGCCTCGCGCACCCACAGCAGAGCAGCGTCATCCGGAGCCGATGCGAGCCGCTCTCCTGCCAACGCCAAACCAAAGCCAACGGCCGCGCTGGCGCCTCCGGGGCTGGCGACAACCTCATACAGAGCAGCGCCGTCCGCGCTGAATTTGCAGACATTTCTCGTTGGCATGGTGTTTTTTGAAAACAGAGATCATTACATTTGTTCTCTATTTGTTCTACGCCGTTTAATACCGTTTGTCCAGGGGCGTGATGACTGCTCGGGGCCCTCTGTCTGCGCCTCTGATGCAAAGCGGACTTGTTTGAGATCAATCGCACTGCAGAGGTCAGGGGTTCGATTCCCCTCGGCTCCACCAATTTCTCAACGTGAACGCATCTGCCCCCCGATGGGACAGGTTGAGTTGGTCAAAGCGCGGTTGCTTCCCGGGTGCACGCGAAGCAAATCCGTGACGCGCTTTTCGCGGGCGCACCGAAGGCCTCCACATACTTTCAGAATTAACCTGTAACGACAGGGGTGGTATTCAAGACCCAGTGCCATGTTGAGCGAAACTGTACACGCCGCGTAAAATTCATATTCGGGGGTGGGTGGTGCTTCGTTTTTTCTCAATCCTCTTTCTATTGCTAGGTATAGCGGCGGACAGCGCCCAAGCGGCGCCCCGTCGGGTCGCTCTCGTCATTGGCCAAAGCTACGAGCAGGGCAAGCTCGATCCTCTTCCCAATCCCGCCAACGATGCATCCCGAATGATCGGCCTGCTCACCAAGCACGGCTTCGACGTCATTTCATGCGACGGCACACGCCCGGGCTGCTTTGACCTCAGCCGCACCGGCCTCCTGCGCGCTTTGGTGAGCCTCGAACTAGCCGCCGAGAACGCCGACGTCGCGTTCGTCTTCTATGCCGGACACGGCATGGAAGGTGAAATGGGCAACATCGTCGTGCCAACCGATGCCGAGATCGATTGTGAAACATGGCAGGTCAAGAATGGCGTGCTCGTCGATCAGCTTGTCCTCGCGGTCAAGGGAGCACGACAAAAGATCATCGTTCTCGATGCCTGCCGCGACAATCCCATCAAAGCGTGCCCGCCGATCGCGAAGTATCCGAACTTCTCCTTCAAAGACATCAAAGTGCCGGACGCCGACGAGTTTCTGCTCGTGACATCGACGAAGCCCGGCCAGGTGGCTCTTGACGGACCTGAGGGCGGCCATTCGCCGTTCGCAAAAGCCTTGTTCGATACGCTGGACGATCATCCTCACATATTCTTCGATCAGGTCTTCAACCGCGTCGCCAAGTCGGTCTACGACGCGACGAAGGCAGATCAACAAAGCCAAATTCCGGAGACACTGGTGCGCGGGGGCGCGCCCGAGACCTGCCTAGCGGGCAGGGATTGCGCTACGGACCCAAGCGGTGCCGTGTTCATCAGGGAGCTGTCGGCCCTGCGGACCTCGCTCGCGGGAGAGCTCGCCGCCCTGAGGAAAGAGGATCATTTCGCGGCAATCGACCGCGCCAAGCGTGACATGCCGCAAGGCAATCAGGGGCAGGTATCGGCACTCGAGCACCTCGTGAAAGCCGGATTCGGCTTCAAAGGCGCGGATCTGTCCGGGATTTTCTTCGGTGGCGCCAAGCTCGACGGCGCCGGACTGTCTGGCGCATTGCTGGAGGGCGCGGATTTCAGCGATACCGAGTTCCGACGCTCCGACCTGACAGACGCTGGAATGGAGTTCACCCGGCTGCGCAAGGCGCATTTCATCGACACGAAGCTGGACAATGCCTTCCTCGCATTTGCCGATGCCGAAGGGCTGAGACTCTCCGGCGAACAGACCAAATCGTCGAAGCGCGCAAACTGGCACGGCGCGAATTTGCGCGGCGCAAACCTGTCCGGCGCCGATCTTTCCGGCGCAAGTTTCGCGTTGGCCGATCTACGCGGCGCCGATCTGCGGGGAGCGGTGCTACGCAACACGCTTTTCATCGGCACGCAGTTCGATAGCAGCACCCGGTTTGACGGAGCGACGTTCGACAATACGGACATCAGCTCGGCTGTCGGCATGAAAGATCTGCTCTCGGCGGACCAGACACGCGGTGTCTGCGCACGCCCCGCCTATCGCGGCAACGTTCTGGGCTTCGAGTATCGGATCATCGAACCCGTACCCAGCGGCCGTTTCAGCGAAGGCTACGAATACCGGGATATCCTCCAGTATCATGACAAGCCTTACATCGCTGCCACGTCTCACCTGACCAACCCGCGATGCCGGAGCGTAGACGAGAACGAACTGCCGGGCTCAGATCGGA
>JAKAXS010000568.1 GCA_021816505.1 Pseudomonadota bacterium | reverse complement strand
TAGCGCCCGTGCTTCCGGGCTGGGCCGGTCAGTGCCCGCGTGCGGGGAGCGGTTCGCCGGGATGAGGGGTTTCGAGGCGGTAGAAGCCGGTGAAGGTGTGGGCCCAGGAGAAATCGGTGGCGAAGGCCTCGGCGGTGGCGTACGAATCACCACCATCGACACCGTCCGCCTCAAAGGCACCAACCCCTTCGACGTCATCTTCGACGCATTGGCGTAGTCTCCGATCACAACCCCCGGCCGCCTACGAAAACGGTAGAGGGTGGGTAATTACGTCTCTGATGCATTTTTACTCCGGCACGCCGATGCATTTTTCTCCGGCGTTGACACGCGACCCTTTCAGAGTTGCCTGACGTAACCGCCGCGCGTCTGCGGTAGTTTCCAGCCGAGGATCTTGCTGGCGACCAGGGTGCGCAGGACTTGCGCCGTGCCGCCGCCGATGGTGAACATCCGCGCGTCGCGTGCCATCCTCTCCAGCGGGAAATCCCGGGAATAGCCGCGCGCGCCGAATACTTGCAGCGCATCGTTGACAATTTTGATCGCGGCCTCGGAGGCAAAAATTTTCGCCTGCGCGGCGAGGTTCGGATCGGGGAAGGCGCCGCCGTTCGGGCCGCGCGAGTCCGCTGCCGCGTAGAGCATCAGGCGCGAGGCCGTCAGTTGGGTCTGCATGTCCGCGAGCATCCATTGCAGGCCCTGGAACTCGCCGATCGGCCGGCCGAACTGTTCGCGGGATTGGGCCCAGGCAACGGCATGTTCCAGCGCACCGGCGGCGATGCCCATGGCGACTGTGCCGGCGCCGACCCGCTGGCTGTTATAGGCGTTGATCAGGTCAGCGAAGCCGTGTTTGAACCCGGACGGCGGCAGCAGCACCATGTCGGGCGTAATCTCCATGTCGGTGAAGGTCAGTTCGCCTTCGGGCATGCCGCATAAGCCCATCGTCGTTTCGCGCCTAGTGACCTGCAACCCCTCGGCGTCGCCGCGGATGGCGAGGAAGCCGCCGACGCCAAGCTCCTCGCCGCTTTCGTCGAAAACGCGGGCGAAGATCAGGTGCAGACGTGAGACGCCTGCGCCGGTGATCCAGTGCTTGCGGCCGTTGAGCACATAGCGATTGCCACGCTTATCGGCGCGCGTCGTCATGCCGGAGACATCGCTGCCGGCGTCCGGTTCCGTGATGCAGATGGCTGGCTTGTCGCCATTCAGAACGAGGTCGGCGGCGCGCCTGCGCTGCGTGTCGGTGCCGTAGGCCATGACAGTGGAGATGGCGCCCATGTTCGCCTCGACGACAATGCGGGCGGTGACGGTGCAGGAGCGAGCCATCTGCTCGATGACCAGAACGGTGTCCAGGAAGCTGCGGCCCTGGCCGCCGAGTTCCTTGGGGATGGTCATGCCGAGGAAGGCTTCGGCCTTCAGCGCGTCCACAATGTCCCAGGGGTATTCGCCGGTGCGGTCGACTTCGGCTGCGCGCTGCCGCACCAAGCCGTCGGACAGAGCGGCAGCGCGGGCCCTCAGGGATTCCTGGTCTTGTGTCAGGTGCATGAGGCGTTTCCTCACCTATCGAACGACCCGAGTTGGGCGCGTCGCCCCTGGGTTCTCGTAGCGTTATCGTAAGCCGCGAAAACCGCTTGATCCAGAGAGGCCCGCGCCATGCCAGACATTGCGCCCCAGCCGAAAACCGTTTCGGATCAAATTTTGCTGCAAATCAACAACTTCAGATGGAAGTGGCTTCAACTTAAGTTTGTGCAATGCGGCATGTCGCCGTGGGTAGTCCCGCCGTTTTGTCGCGTGCTTGGCCTCTCGTGGCCAGCGAAAGTCGACTGATCAGATGACATTCGTCGCCAGCGGCGTTGTCGTCCGGGCGATCATCAAGAACCTGGCGCGCCTGTCGGCGCGCTGCCTTCTTTGGCGATCTTCGCCGCAAAGGCTTCCATCCCAAGCTTGATCAGCATCCGGATCGCTTCCGAACGGCTCGGAATATGGGCCGAATAGCGAAAATTATCGAGTTCTTCCAGTTCGCTCGGCTCAAACATCATGTTGAGTCGGAACGATTTTTTTTCCTTACCGGCGGCAGTGCGGCTCATAGGGGGCTCTCCAAAAACTTACATAAACAGCATATAATATGCTTGACATTTTAATTCAAGTTATATAAGATATGTAAAGTAAGTAACACATATTGGAGCTTCACATGTCACAGAGCCATCACCGCAGCCGCAACGCCCAACATGCGGTCCGCAAACCGAGCGTGCCGCGAGCCGAGCGCAAGAATTGGCGCGAGACCGTAGATCACGGGCTCGAGATCTTCATCTGCATCGGCCATATTGTCGGTGCCGTTATGCTCGTCGCCGAGCATCTGATGTGAGGGAGGCTGCACGAATTCCATGGCAGATAAAATTATACCACCGCACCAAAGCCGACGTGATCGGAGCGATGATCTTAGCAATTTGTGGATTCGCTTTTCCCTGAGATCTGGGCTGTTGCGGCACCTGCGGCGGGCACGCGAAGGGTTGGTACAGCTTTATGAACCGGAATAATTTATCTGCGCGAGGGCGCGCGGAAATCCGAACACGAGTAGCTGCGTGCTTATCGCGGGATGAGCGATCGAAGAGCGGAAAGATGTGCCGTGCTGTCGCCAGGAGGGCGAAGCCAATAGTCTTGGCCCATTTTCATGCGAGCGATGAAATGACATCACGTAAGCGTGTAAAAGAT
>JAKAXS010000567.1 GCA_021816505.1 Pseudomonadota bacterium | reverse complement strand
GATGGCAGCGAACAGCCAGCCCGGAAGCCAAACCTGTTTTATGGCGAACAACATTAGGCTCGCGGATATGCCGGATATGCTGGCCATTGCGACGAGTAACCAGACAATGAAACTGTTTGTGTTTGTGTTTGTCTTTGTCTTGATCACGTCCTAACCCTCTGTGGACTGATATCAACGATCGTATCACTATATTTTGGGTATCCGGATTTGAGCGTTGGATCGGTCGATTCCGTCAGGTTGCCTGAGGAAATCGCTCCTCAGTGTTGGACACGTGGCTTCAACCAGGTAGTGCGTCCAGCGCGGCGATGTGGGAACCGGGTGTTTAACGCGCGACTACCAACCGCGAGGACAAGCCAGCGCTGCACATCGTAGACCACCTGAAAATGGATGGCGGCTTTGGGTCGACTGCGTACTTGCGGAGCGCGGTTCGCAACGTCGGCTTCGCGAGAACGTTCGGCCAAGAGCAGTCAGTCGTTCGGAGCCAAGAGCGGACTTCACAGGCCCAATATCCGTGCCCCGAGGCCAACGCTTACTGAGCAATGCTTTGCGATCCACAAACTTCTACGCTTCACCGATCGAAAGCCGATGATGGGGCTAGGCGTGAAGCAGCGATACGAGGGCGTCAACGGCGAAGTCCTACCGAAAATGGTGCCGTTGCCGGTCGCACATGTGCTGCAGCGCTACCGCGACGTATGGGTACCGATCGAGACCTATCCATATCTGGCTGTCGATACCGCGCGGATTGATGCGCACTGTCAGGACATCGGCGACTTCGCGGTGTTCGCGAGCAGTCTCCTGATGCAGAACCTCCGGCCCGAAGAAGGCGGCAGCCGTTTGATCTCGGGAATGATGGGCGGCGGCGTCAACGCCGGACTGTCTCCCGACTCGAAGGTGATTGTGGAGGGCATGGCCAACCCACGCGCACAGTGGGTCATGAACTTCAACGATACGTTCGCTATCGGCATGCATCCGTTCGCGGCGCTTCACACGCACTACATCTACGTCGACGAAAACGGTAGCTACCAGCGGAAGTTTGCCGAGCTGGTGATCGTCGACCGGCATAGCAGGCCTCGGTGCACGCTCGTCGACTTCGACCCGCTGGCGGAGATGGCACTGACTTTCCATCTCGAATACATCAACGGGCCGCGCGACAGGCCACGCGACATCGTTCGGCTCGCGACGTTGCTCGATGCGATGTTCGTAGAAAACGAGAAGATCCTCGCCGCGGCGACCGCGCACCACTGCGAGCGCGCGCCGCTGGAAAAGCCGTTCGACTATGTCGCGCCGACGCTGACCCGTTACGGTCGTCTGACCCACGCCCCTGGCGGCCAGCCGCGGATCGAGCTGTCGTTCACGCTGCTGCACTACGAGAAAGCGTTGCGCGAGTTTGACGCGCTCAAAGCGGCGGTGGCGAAAAAGGACACCGAGGCCGCGTTCGGCCACGGCGTCTCCTGTGTAGTCGCCGTGGCGGCCTGCGCCGAGGCTACTGGCAACCGCCTCGCGTTCCTGCAGACCGGCGTGCATCCCGACCACCGCGACAGGCGCCAGCCGCTGCAGAAGATCAACGACTCTGGCGCGGCACTCGCGCATGCCGCCGGCCGTGCGTTCGTGCCGCTCGTGACCGGGCAGCCGATCTACGATGCGCTGGAACGAGTGCGTGACCTTCGCAATGCGTTCATGCACGCCAAGGAGCGCGACGAGGAAGTCGATCCGGTGGCGCTGACCTCGACCGTGTTCACCGCCGTCGATGAGGACCGCTGTCGCGACTACCTGCGCCACCTACGCCTGGCCGTCGCCCATGTGTTCAACCAGCTCGCGCCAGAGTATGCCGCGCCGATCGTCACGCGCGAGAACGTCGATTGGCTCGGCGGGATCGAGGTGCCCTAGAGGCCGGCGAGCAGGGCTGCGGACGGCCCGACCACGACTTCCAGTGTGTTTTCGCTCTGAGTGCGGTTGATGGCGGAAACTTCGGCCGCAGACGCGGCACGCCAGGCCAGTACCGCTTGCGGTGTCGACGCCGGCGCCGCAATTACCGCGAGTGAGCGCGACAGCGGCGCAGAGAAGCCGCGACGCAGGTCGGACTGCGGAATCGGCGTGTCGCCGAGCACATAGGCTGCCGAAGGGGGCGTCAAGCAGCCACAGCTCCATTTTCTGGATGGCCTGCTCTACCAGCTGGAAGGCCCGGAATGCGTTCTATTCCGGCAGTTGCGCCGATTGTGGCGACAGCGCGATCAGCTCCGCAAGCTCCGTGGCCAGCTGTTGCTTCGTGCGGCCGAGCAGAACCACGTAGCAGTCATGGGCGTCGGCTGCGCCGACACCGAAATCGGCCATCCTCCTGCGTGTCCCAACCCTTGAGATTGGTTGGCCTTAACCTCATCAAAGGGCGAGCAAGGGGAACTGTCAATGGGTGACCGTCGTTTGGATCGACTCGAAGTAAGGACGTTCAAGTCGGAAGCCGAAGTGCGCGAGCTCATCGGCTTCAAGCAACGCAACCCCCTAAGCAAGACGAACTACAAGGAGCTAATCGGCGATTACGAATTCGCGGAGAAGGCCCAATGCTGCTTCCAGCCTGAAGGCCGCGAGTTTTGCGGCAAGTGGCACAACATCGGATACGTAGTCAGGTTGCAGGACGGGTCCGTCACCATCATTGGTAACATCTGTGCGACGAACAATTTCGACGCAGAAGCCCAGATTTCCCAGGATCGTGCCAAGTACCAGA
>JAKAXS010000566.1 GCA_021816505.1 Pseudomonadota bacterium | reverse complement strand
ACGTGCTCGCGAAATAGTTCTGCAGGCCAGGAACGCCTCTGAAAACCATTCTCCAGCACTGGAAAGATTTTGCCTGGACCGGCGCGGCGGAAGACCCGGATGCGACGTTCGACGTCGATAGAGCGCTCGAGGATTACGCTGAGACGGTCAACGGCAAGCAGGAGTTTGTGCGCGCCAATCATCTACCCGATGGGCGCACCATCCTGGTGTCTTGCCGCCCGTCGCTCGACGGCGGCTGGGTGGACGTGCACGAGGACGTGACCGACCGCGTTCAGTCCGACAAGACCATCGAACGCCTGGCTCACAGCGACTTGCTGACCGGCCTGAGCATCCGCCACCACTTCCTCAAGACCTTGGGCGAGGCCCTGGATCAGCCCTGGCACGATGCGTCGCTCGCCGTGTTGCTCATCGACATGCGCAACTTCAAGCGCATCAACGACACTCTTGGCCACGAGAGCGGAGACCACGTTCTGAAGGCGGTCGCCGCCCGTCTGGCCCAGCTGATCGGCGAGGGCGACAGCCTCGCTCGCGTCGGCGGCGACGGCTTCGCCATCATCAAGGCCGGCGCGGATCGCGCGGCAGCGGCCGAGTTTGCTCAAGACTTCTGCTTCGCGGTCGGCAGTGCGCTGGACGTCGATGGTCAACAGGTCGACATCGCCATCAACGTCGGTGTCGCGGTCGCCCCGTCGGACGGCCAGACCGCAAGCGACCTCATGCAACGCGCCGAGATCGCGCTGTCGCAAGCCAAGGCCGCAGGCCGCAACCAGTTCGCTCTGTTCGATGCGGAACTGGAGGCGTCGCTGCGCGAACGCCGGGACCTGGAGACCGATCTGAAGTCGGCGCTCGAACTCGGTCAGCTGGAACTGCACTATCAGCCCATCATGGAGTACAAGTCGCGGCGCGTGGCCAGCATGGAAGCGCTGATGCGCTGGAAGCATCCCACACGCGGCATGGTGCCCCCTGGCATCTTCATTCCGATCGCCGAGGAGATCGGCATCATCGGCGAACTTGGCCGATGGGCCATCGGCCGCGCCTGTCACGACGCGCTGAACTGGCCGCAGCACGTCAAGGTGGCCGTCAACCTGTCGGCTGAGCAGTTCAAGACCGACGACCTGCACATCGTCACCCACGCCGCGTTGCGCGACAGCGGGCTGCCGCCGAAGCGGCTCGAGTTGGAGGTGACCGAGACGCTGCTGCTCAGCGACGAGCAGCGCACCCGGCGCACTCTGAAGCGCCTCAAGGTGATGGGCGTGAGTGTGGCTCTGGACGACTTCGGCACGGGCTATGCGTCGCTCAGCTACCTGCGTTCGTTCCCGTTCGACAAGATCAAGATCGATCAGACCTTCGTTCGCGATCTGCCGCGCGACGGCGACTGCAACGCCATCGTTCGCGCCGTCGTCATGCTTGCGCGCATGCTGGGCATGCGCACGGTGGCCGAAGGCATCGAGACGGTGGAGCATCTCAACCAGGTCGTCGCGGCCGGCTGCGACGAAATCCAGGGCTACCACCTCAGCCGCCCGGTTCCAGTCGACGCCGTCCCAGGCATCATCGCCGACTGCGAAGAGCGGCTTTCGGCGGCAGCCTGACGCCGCCCATCGCGCGCGCAACACCGCTACGACGTTGGCGGAACGATCCAGCCTTGCGACGTTAGTCCTAGATCCAACGAAGCTTTTTCTAGACGCGCTCCGTCTTGGAAAGACGCGCCCGCTTGTCTATAGTGCCCCCGGGGTGGCACGTTGAGGACGGGACCGCGCACGCGGGCCGGGGGCATATTAGAGCGTTGAGACGCCGTGATTACTGTGGCCCAGCGGTGTTGGGCCGCAATGTCATGCGTACGGCGGGAGTGGAGCTTCGTCACGATGAGATGCAATCCTTGGCGCTGGCTGTGGGGTGTTATTCCCATCGCGATGTTGACCTGGCTGGCCTGCACGTGGGAGCGCGAGGGGATCGAGACCGATCTGCGCTCCAGGGCGGAAACCGCATTGGAAGCAGAAGGTTATGGCTGGGGCCAAGTGGCGCTCGAAGGCCGTGACGCGTTCCTGAGCGGTGTGGCGCCCGACGATGCCGAGCCGTATCGGGCGACCGAGACCGTCCGCAATATCAAGGGCATCCGTGTTGTCCGTGCGCGCACCGACGCTGCGCCGGCAGCCGCAGCCGCACCAACTGAGGCCCCCGCGGTCGAGACGCCGGCGGAATCGCAGCCGGAAGTCGCCGAGACGGCTCCAGAACCTGAAGCGTCTCCAGCACCGGAGGTGCAGCCTGCGCCCGAAGTGTCCGAGGCTCCTGCGCAGCCAGACAGCAGCGAGGCAGCGCCTGAACCCGAAGCCACGGTAGAACTTCGTGAAACGCCGGCCGGAGAGCCTTCGGCCGCAGAGTTGGCGGGCTCCGGGTTGAGCGACGCCGAGCGTGCCGAACTCGAGGCGCGCTGGCGGGCAGCGGAAGAAAACGAACGCATCTGGAAATCCGAACGGGGCACCAAGCCGGCTCAGGCTGTCGACACGGCTCAGAGCGACGCGGCCGCCGCCGACGAGGCAGCGCGCCTGAAGGCAGAGGCAGATTCAGCGGCACAGGCGGAAGAGGCGGCTCGCCTCAAAGCCGAGGCCGATGCTCAGGCCGCCGAAGACGCCAAGAAGGCAGAAGAAGAGGAAGTCGCTCGCAAGGCGGCCGAGGAACAACGCGTCGCCGAAGAGCAGGCAAAGGCCGAAGAGGAAGCAGCTGCA
>JAKAXS010000565.1 GCA_021816505.1 Pseudomonadota bacterium | reverse complement strand
ATCTCAATCGCGTCGGCGTGTTCGAAGTATCGGCAGAGGCGTGTCAAGCGCTGTACCCAGCGACTGCTGATGTGGGCATGCGCACTGATACGGAAAGTGGACTCGTCTGGCCGCCGTTAGGCACCAGTTCGAACGACAGGCTTTTGTGCCGGGCGTGAGCCCGCGATGAGGATGTCGACCAGCCTCTTAGCGCTTTGCTGCCAGTCGGGACCAGAGCCCACGAGCGAAACGCCGACCATGGCGCGCAGCAGATCTGAGGCGTCCGTATCGGGGCGTATATCGCCGCTCTCTTTCGCGCGCTGGACCAGTGATTCCATTGCGCCCTGAATCAAGCTGCGCGAACTCTCATAGAGCCTCGAGGGGCCGCCTACGACGCTGTTGAGAGCGGGTGCGACGATGTGCTTTGCGGCGATGTAATCGACGAGCAACAGCATCCATGCGCGCAGAGCCTCGATTGGGGGCATCGTTGCGGCGAATTTGCCCTCGGCAGAGGCAAGCCTTTCCACCTCACTCCGATAAACCGCCTCGATCAGCGCGTCCCGTGTCGGGAAATGACGGTACAGAGTTCCAGGTCCGACCTCGGCCCGCTTCGCGATTTCATCCAGGCTGGCTTCGCCGCCGTGGTGGGTAAAGGCGCTCTTCGCGACTTCGAGAATGCGCTCCCGGTTCAGCTGTGCGTCTTTGCGCGGCCTGCGCGGTGCGGCTCGTGAGGACTTCTTGACCATATTCAAAGCGCCTTGAAAACGGAGACGCTCTCCGGTACTATGATTTTTCGGAGAGGGTCTCCACTTTAATGGAGCCGCTTACGGCTGGTCAATGCGTTCCATCCGGAAATCAAGGAGATGGCCATGCGTGTATTTGTGACCGGGGCAACCGGATTCATCGGTTCGGCCGTTGTGAGAGAGCTCATCGGGGCAGGCCATGAGGTCATCGGATTAGCGCGCTCGGATGCGGGCGCGCAGGCATTGGAAGCTGCGGGTGCGCAGCCTCATCGAGGCGATCTGCAAGACCTGGACTGCCTGCGCAGCGGGGCTGCCGCATCCGATGCCGTAATTCACACCGCCTTCCGGCACGACTGGTCGAAATTCGCGGAAAGTAGCGAGTGGGACAAGCGCGCAATTGAAACGATCGGAGCTGTGCTTGCAGGGTCCCGCCGTCCGTTCCTGGTTAGCTCCGGGGTGGGGGTGGCTGAGGGCCGAGCGGCTACGGAGGATGATCCGCCGTTTCCTCCGTCTGCCGCATACCCTCGCGTATCGGAGGCGACTGCAGTAGCACTCGTCGAGCGCGGCGTCCATGCCTCGGTCATTCGCCTTCCGCAGGTGCATGACACGGTGAAGCAGGGTTTGGTCACCTACCTGCTTCAGATCGCACGGAACAAGGGCGTATCAGCGTACGTGGGCGATGGCCACAACCGCTGGCCCGCCGCGCACATTTCAGATGTAGCCCATCTCTACCGGTTGGCGATGGAGCGAGGCGCGGCGGGGGCCCGATATCACGCCGTCGCGGAAGAGGGCGTGATGCTCAAAGACATCGCCACGGCTCTCGGCAGCGCTCTGAAGGTGCCCGTCATTTCCATAGCGCCGAAACAATCGCAGGAGCACTTCGGCTTCCTCGGAATGTTCGCAGCAAGGGATGGTCACGTTTCAAGCGCACAAACCCGGGCAACGCTCGGATGGCGCCCTGCCGGCCCGTCGCTGCTCACCGATCTCGCGAACATGCGCTACACGCGAGACTGAGCAATCCACCGCACGTTTGACACTCGAGAGGAGTTTCTCATGAAGAAGACATGGTTGATCACGGGTGCTTCCCGCGGCTTTGGGCGCATCTGGGCGGAAGCCGCGTTGCAGCGCGGCGATCACGTGACCGTTACCGCTCGCAAGCTCGCCGACGTGGTCGATTTCAGAAATCGCTTTGGCGAGGCAGCCCTGCCGCTTGCCCTTGACGTGACCAATGCAACGCAGGTGCAGCAGGCGGTTCAGGACGCTTACGCGCATTTCGGCAGGCTGGACGTTCTCGTCAACAATGCTGGGACGAGTCTGTTCGCTGCTACGGAAGAGGCAAGTGACGAACAGATCCGCGACTTGTTCGATGCCAATTACTTCGGGATGGTCCGCGTTCTTCGCGCAGCCCTTCCGTTACTGCGCAAGCAGGGCGGCGGACACATTCTTGGGGTCTCCAGCGGGCTTGGAATTACGGCGTTGCCGCTCATTGGGTTCTATTGCGCGACGAAATGGGCTGTCGAAGCCTTGCATGAATCGCTGGCGCAGGAGGTCAAAGCATTCGGGGTCAAGGTGACACTGATCGAGCCGGGAGCTTATGCAACAGACTTCGGCAAGTCGGGCCAAATCACCGATTCTCTGGAACCCTACGCCGAGATGCGAAAGGTGTTTCTGACGCGACTCAACTCAACGGAGCGGGGTGATCCGGAAGCGACAGCGGATGCCATCCTGAAACTGGTGGACACGGACAAACCGCCGTTGCGACTCGGCCTTGGTACCACCATTTTGCCCAGGGCCCGCGCTGCCTATGCTGAGCGCCTCGCGACCTGGGAGGCCTGGGAGGGCGTAATGAATGCTGCGATGGGCGAGCCGAAGAAAACCGTCGAACCGTGGATGCAGCAGATGATAAACGGCACTGCGGATCAGGCGTGAAATTGGGTCAAAGTCCCGCGCCGGGTCATTTGGCCAGACATTTCGGTGCACCGAGCATCGGGACAGCGAGC
>JAKAXS010000564.1 GCA_021816505.1 Pseudomonadota bacterium | reverse complement strand
TGCCGCGGCCGTCGAAGCTCTTCGGATTCAAGCCACGGAAGTCCTTCACGCGCGGCAGCGCGATGGTGACGAACCGGTCCAGGAATTCGTACATGCGGTCGCCGCGCAGCGTGACTTTGGCGCCAAGCGTCATGCCTTCGCGCACCTTGAAGGTGGCGATCGACTTCGTCGACTTGGTCGTCACCGGCTTCTGCCCGGCGATGAGGGCAAGGTCGCCCGCCGCGTTATCGACCTTCTTGCGGTCGTTGACAGCTTCGCCGATGCCCATGTTGAGAACGACCTTCTCAATCTTGGGGATCTGCATGTTGTTCTTGTAGCCGAACTTCTCTAGCAACGCGTCGCGCACCACCTTCTCGTAGTGCGTCTTCATGCGCGGCTTGTAGTCGGCCGGACGCGGGGAAGCGGGCTTCTTGTCGGCAGCAGCAGCGGCCTTCGCCTGCTTCTGTGCTTTCGCCTCTTTGCCCTTGGCCGCAGCGGCCGCGCTGGAGGCCTTCTTCTTGTCTTCAGCCATGATTACTGGGCCTTCTCAGGAATGACTTCGCCCGAACGCTTCGCGAAACGGACCTTCTTGCCGTTGTCCAGGAACTTGAAGCCGACGCGCGTCGGCTTGCCGTCCTTGGGATCCTCGAGCGCGAGGTTGGAAAGCTGGATAGCCGCCTCTTTCGAGACGATGCCGCCTTCATCCTTCGCCGTCTGGCGCTGATGCTTGCGTACGACGTTGACGCCACGCACGACCGCGCGGCCTTCCTTCGGGCGCATCTCGATCACTTCGCCCTGCTTGCCCTTGTCGCGGCCTGCAAGAACGATGACGCGATCGCCCTTCTTGATCTTAAGCGACGCCATTACAGAACCTCCGGCGCAAGCGACACGATCTTCATGTGGTTCTTCGAACGCAGCTCACGTGTGACCGGCCCGAAGATACGCGTGCCGACCGGTTCGCCTTGAGCGTTCACCAGCACTGCAGCGTTACGGTCGAAGCGGATGAGCGACCCGTCCGGACGACGCACGCCCTTCGCAGTCCGCACCACCACGGCCTTCATGACCTGGCCCTTCTTAACGCGCCCCTTCGGAATAGCCTCCTGCACCGACACGACAATCGTGTCGCCGATGGTGGCATACTTGCGCTTCGAACCGCCCAGCACCTTGATGCACTGGACGCGTCGTGCGCCCGAATTATCGGCGACGTCGAGATTGGTCTCCATCTGGATCATCGCGTTCGTCCTTCTCGCCTGGGTATCTGCTCCCTTGAGCAGACCCGTAATTTCAGTTCTCGCTTGTGGTTCGCGGGGTTAGCCCGCGCCGCTCAAGCCCTCAAGCCGTCTGCTCAACAACGATCCATCGTTTGTTGCGCGAAATCGGTGCCGTCTCCTCGATCGCGACCTTGTCGCCGATCTTGTGGACGTTCTTCTCATCGTGGGCGTGGTACTTCTTCGTACGACGCACCGTCTTCTTGAAGAGCGGATGCGTGTAGCGGCGTTCCACCTCGACCACGACGGTCTTGTCGTTCTTGTCGGAAACGACCGTGCCCTGCAGGATGCGCTTCGGCATATCTAAAAACTCCCTTATGCGCCCTTGGCAGTGGTTGTCGATCCAGCACGCTTCTGGCGCGCCATCGTCATCACACGGGCGATGTCGCGGCGCACCTGGCGCACGCGCGCGGTGTTCTCAAGCTGCCCTGAAGCCCGTTGAAAGCGCAGATTGAACTGCTCCTTCTTGAGCTTCACCAACTGGTCGTCCAGCTGGTCCGGCGTCATCGATGTAAAATCCGACGATTTCATCTCACTTAACCCTCAATCTCAGCCGAGCCGCGTGACGATGCGCGTCGGCACGCCAAGTTTGGCGGCGCCCAGCGTCAAAGCCTCGCGTGCGATCTGATCGTTCACGCCGTCGAGCTCGAACATGATGCGGCCCGGCTTCACGCGCGCCACCCACAGTTCGATACCGCCCTTGCCCGAACCCATTCGGACTTCGGCCGGCTTCTTCGTGACCGGCACGTCCGGGAAGATGCGGATCCACACGCGGCCGGCACGCTTCATGTGGCGCGTGATGGCGCGGCGAGCCGCTTCGATCTGACGTGCGGTGACGCGCTCCGGGCCCATGGCCTTCAAGCCATGCGAGCCGAAGTTCAGGTCCGTACCACCCTTGGCCTTGCCATGGATGCGTCCCTTGAACGTCTTTTGTGACTTCGTCTTTTTCGCTTGCATCATTGTCGTGATTCCCGCTCGCTCTTAGGTGGCCTGCTCGGCGGCCTCGCGATCGCGATTACCGCGATCTGGCCGCTCGCGGCGCGGACGCCCACCGCCGCCACCTTCTTGCATTTCCATCGACCGGCGCTCAGACGCCATCGGATCGTGTTCCATGATCTCGCCTTTGAAGATCCAGACCTTGATGCCGATGATGCCGTACGCGGTACGTGCGATGCCGTAACCGAAGTCGATGTCGGCGCGCAGCGTATGCAGCGGCACGCGACCTTCGCGATACCACTCCGTACGCGCGATTTCAGCGCCGCCGAGACGGCCGCCGACGTTGATACGGATGCCGACGGCACCGCCGCGCAGCGCCGACTGAACAGAGCGCTTCATCGCACGGCGGAACGCCACGCGACGCTCGAGCTGCTGGGCGATGTTCTCGGCGACCAGCGTCGCGTCGATGTCCGGCTTGCGCACTTCGACGATGTTGAGGTGCACTTCCGAAGATGTCAGACGCGCCAGCTGCGAACGCAGCTTCTCG
>JAKAXS010000563.1 GCA_021816505.1 Pseudomonadota bacterium | reverse complement strand
CGAAAGGCCAGTCGGCGCTGATGGCGTTCGAGCTGTGGCCGAAGCAGCGAGAGCTGGTCGAATTCATCATCGCCCGCGTCGATCGCGGCGAGCCGGGCACCGTCGTCAAGTCGCGCGATGTCGGCGCCTCCTCGGTCTGCCTCGCGACGTTCGCGGCACTGTGCATCTTCCGCCCCGGATTCTGCGCAGGCGTCCTCTCGGCGACCGAGCAGAAGCTCGACCGCTATCCCGATACACTTTTCGACAAACTGCGCGGCCTCCTCCGTTTCGTGCCGCCCGAATTTGCGGCTGGCTACGATGAGGCGCGCACGTCGGGGTATCTCAAGATATGGTTCCCCGAGACGGGTTCGAGCATCGCCGGCGCAACCGGCTCGAATGCCTTCCGTGGGCTGCGGTTGTCGGTAGTCATGACCGATGAATCCGCGCACCTGCAGGACGGCCAAGCAATCGACGCCGCGCTCGCCGCTGTGAGCGACGCGCGGATCGATGTCAGCACTCCGAACGGCATCGGCGGTCAGTTCTTTCAGCGCGCCCATAACGCCGCAATCCCGCGTATCGACCTCACATGGCGCGACGATCCGCGGCGCGACCAAGCGTGGTACGACCGACAAGCCGCCATGCTCGACCCTGTCGTGCTGGCACAGGAAGTCAACGCCGATTTTTCCGCCAGCCGCGAGGGCGTCGTCATCCCGGCCGCCTGGGTGCAATCGGCTATCGGGCTCGCTGAGCGCCTTGGCATCGTCCCGAGCGGCGCGCGGTATGGCGCCCTCGACCTCGGCGACACGGCCGACAAGTCGGCGCTCGCGATTCGTCACGGCGTGGCGCTTCAGCACCTCGAGTCGTGGAGCGGCGCGGCAAGCGACCTCGCGAAGACGGCCGCGCGTGCTTTCGATATCTGCGACGGGCACGGAATCCGTGAACTGCTCTACGACGGCGACGGCCTGGGCGCATCCATGCGCGGCGACGCGCGGATGCTGAATGAGCAGCGCCGGCAGAATCCCGCTGCGGGCCGGTTGCCGATAACTGTGGTTGAGTACCGCGGCAGCGCCTCACCGGAATTTCCGCAGCGTCTCGCGCCGCGCACGAATGTTCGATGGGGCGACTTTGTAGCAAATCGAAAGGCGCAAGCGTGGATGTGCTTGCGGTCATTGTTCGAGCAGGCACATCGCGCGGCGAGCGGCGAGGAATACGACGACGCCGGCATTATCAGCATCGACCCGAAACTCCCTGAGCTGGCGCGCCTGATGGCCGAATTGTCGCAGCCGACGATGTCAACGAATGCTACGGGCAAGATTCTCATCGACAAGCTCGGCGACGGAGAGCGCAGCCCAAACCTCGCGGACGCAGTTTGCATGGTCTACGCGCCGAGGCTGATGCCCATGCGAATCAGTGACGCGGTTTTCGACGAATTGGCAGCGGCCGGCATGCGCGGCCCGTTCATATGACCGAGCGCGCCAATTCGCCCATCACGCGTCGCGACCGACTGCTCGCGCTGCTGCGCTCGCGGACGCAGGCTGACACGCCATGGACCGATGCGGAACTGGCGGTGCATCTGTGTTGCAGCGAGCGGACGGTGCGCCGGCTGCGCCAGTGGCTGCGGGACTGCGGTGAAATTGGCCGCCCACCGGCCACTGGAGCGCGTTTAAGTACCTAGTATTGAATTGTAGGCACAGCGAATCGACGCCGCGGCGCCTGCGACCTGGGGCCGGTCGGGGTTGCACTGTTCCGGCCGGCCTCTTTTTCTGACTGAGGAGTGTTATGACAACTCGAACCGAAATTGAACGCATGGTGGACCGCGCCATCGCCCGCACGGCGTGGCGCCGCCGGACGCCGAAGGCCGCCGCAAAGGCGAACGGAAAAATGGCACTCGATGCCAGTGTCGCGAACAGATTGTTTCAGTTGAGCCCCGGCGATCCCGACTACCGGGAACCACCGGCCCGACGCGCCTTCACATATGCGCTCGATGCGGTTTCCGAGCACGAAGATGATGTCGCGGAGCACATCCAACATGCGTTAACGCATGTTACCTTGGCCGACAACGGAAACGCGGACCTCGATCTGCCCCGGCTGCGCGGCTACCTTGAGCGCGCATTGGAGAGCCTGCGCGGCGCTGCCGATGCCCTCGAAGATGTTACACGCGCTGACGAGCACGGCGGCCCGATCCGTGTGCAGGAGACTGGCGAGGACGACGACCCGGACTCCGAACCCGATGCGGAGGCCGCGCTGTCGGCTGGCGGCCTCTGGGAAACCGAACGCGACCAGCCTAACGAGGAACTGAGCGGTGGCCGCGACCGAAAGCGCGCCCGCGATGGTCAGCTCGGCGAGACGGCCGCGCGCAGCGCCGTCACTCGCAACAGCGCGTCCGTGTCCAACGGGCGCCGGACCGATCATCGCAAGGACTTCAATTCCTATTTTGAAGGCGGCGCGGACTCCGCGCACGGCTTTGACGGTGACGCGCTGTTTCAAAGGAAGCGGTGATGAAAGACCCTGGCATCGATCCGCGTGATGAGTTGTGGCTCGCCCGTGCCCTGAAGCATCCGCCAGCCGATGACGACGGCCTGTGCTTCGCGACGTTCAATGACGAACTCCTCGGACCATTTGCGTGCGCCGTCGACGCCGAGGCCGCGCAGAATCGCAAACTCTCTGAACTCGAAGCACGGGGCGTCGACCTGCTCGCCATGAATCCGCGCATGGCCGTGATATTCGCCGATCCCAGTCGGCACCATCTTCCGC
>JAKAXS010000056.1 GCA_021816505.1 Pseudomonadota bacterium | reverse complement strand
TGGCAAGCTCAAGAGCCAGCTGCACCGGCTCGAACGAACGCCTGTGATGCGGCGAAACGCCCAGGCGATGCAGCGCGTCGCGATGCTCCGGCGTGCCGTAACCCTTGTGGCGCTCGAAGCCGTATCCGGGCAGTTCGCCGCCCAGCGCGATCATCATCCGGTCGCGCGTGACCTTGGCGACGATCGAGGCCGCCGCGATCGACAGGCACTTCGCGTCGCCTTTGACGATGGTGCGATGCGCGCACTTCAGGCGCGGCGCACGATTACCGTCGATCAGCGCCAGCCGCGGGTTGCTGGCGAGCCCCGCGATTGCTTCTGCCATCGCCCACATCGTCGCGTTGAGAATGTTGTCGCGATCGATACGATCCACCGGCGCGATGCCGACAGCCCAGAGCGATGTCGCGGTGATGCTGGCGTAAGCGATCTCACGCTGATCGGCGTCGAGCGCCTTGGAGTCGTCGATGCCCTTGGGCAGGTTTTGTCCGTCGAGGATCACCGCGGCGGCGACCACTGGCCCGGCCCACGGTCCGCGGCCTGCCTCGTCCACGCCCGCGATCGGGCCACCCAGAAGCTCAAGCTCCAGGGTTTCCAAATCGAACGTCGGCCGAATGCGCGAATCGCTGATCCTCATGTCGCAGAGGATTGCGGGTCGCGACACGCAAAGTCAAAGCAGCGAAAGCTGTCCTCCGGGGAGAACCGGGTGCCGGAACAGGTCGGTGCGCAACTTTTCCCGCTCGGTGTTGAGTTTGAGCCGCGTCAGCGCCAGCCGGAACCGCTGCCCGATCTGTGCTGCGTAAGGGCCCGAACCGCGCTGGCGTAGACCGAATTCCGCCGTGTAGTCGCGGCCGCCGTGCATCGATTGCATCAGATGGATCACCCTCTGCGCACGATCCGGAAACTCCGCCTCCAGCCATTCGCGAAACAGCTGTTTGATCTCCAGCGGCATGCGCAGCATCACGTATCCGGCCGATATTGCGCCAGCCGCCTTCGCCTGCTCCAGAATGCGTTCGATTTCGCTGTCGTTCAGCGCCGGAATGATCGGCGCCACCATGACGCCCGTCGGAATGCCGGCGTCGCTCAACCGGCGCACTGCCTCGAGCCGCTTCGGTGGCGTGGACGCACGCGGCTCCATGACGCGCGCGAGCTTGCGATCGAGCGTCGTGACCGACAGCGCCACCTTGGCCAGCTTGCGCTCTGCCATCCGCGACAGAATATCGATGTCGCGCACGATCAGCGCCGACTTCGTGACGATGCCGACCGGATGATTGTAACGGTCCAGAACCTCCAGCACCGCACGCATGATGCGATGCTCACGCTCGATGGGTTGGTAGGGGTCCGTGTTGGTGCCGATGGCCATCGTCTCGCAGCGATAGCGCGGGTTCGCCAGTTCGCGCTCCAGAAGTGCCGCAGCATCGGGCTTGGCGTAGAGTTTCGTCTCGAAGTCGAGGCCGGCGGAATGGCCGAGGTAGCAATGCGTCGGCCGCGCGAAGCAATAGATGCAGCCATGCTCGCACCCACGGTAGGGATTGATCGAGCGGTCGAACGAAATGTCCGGGCTGTCGTTGCGCGCGATGATCGTGCGCGTGTTGTCGAACCGAACCTCGGTCTTGAACGGAGGCAGGTCCGCCAGCCCGTCCCAGCCATCGTCGAAGGCCTCGCCGCGCTGCGTGTCGTACCGGCTGGCGACATTCGACAGAGCCCCACGCCCGCGTCGGCGCTCCTGATCGACGACGCTGCCAGTGGCGCCGGTGGCGCCGCTCTCGCCATCTTCCGTGTCCCTGCCGCGCTGTGTGCTCATGAGAACAAAGATAGAACACCGGATGACGGCTGGCAAGCCGGACCGTTCGATCGTCAGGGTGCCTTCTTGTCGTAAGCGTCAGCGCGTGCGAGACAACTTCGCATGATTTCCGTGATCATTCCGACGTTGAATTCCGAGGCCGGACTGGGGGCGGCGCTCACCGCGCTCGTGCCAGCCGCGGTCGAGGGCATCGTTCGGGAAGTCATCGTCGCCGACGCCGGTTCAACGGATCGGACGATGATGGTCGCCGACCAGGCCGGCGTCGACGTCATCTCCGCCGAGCCCGGCCGAGGAAAGCAAATGCGCACGGGCGCGGCCAAGGCCCGGTCGCAGTGGCTGCTGTTCCTTCATCCGGATACCGTGCTGGAGCACGGCTGGGAGCATGAAGCCGCGCAGTTCATCGAACGGGTCGACAGCGGTCGCAGGCATCGCTCGGCAGCCGCGTTTCGCTTCACGATCGACGACATAGGGCTTGCTCCACGCGCCTTGGAAAGCCTGGTAGCCCTGCGAACCGGATTATTCCGCCGCACCTTCGGCGACCAGGGCCTCCTCATCTCGCGCGATCTCTACGACGAAGTGGGTGGCTTCGCGCCGCTGCCATTGATGGAAGACGTCGATCTGGTGCGCCGCCTGGGCCGTCGCCGTGTCGTCATCTTGCGCTCGCGCGCACTGACGAGCGCCGCTCCCTACCGTCGCGAGGGCTATATCCGCCATGCCCTTCGCAATCAGACATGCCTGGCGCTTTACCATTGCCGCGTGCCCGTGCAGCGGCTCGCGCGCCTGTACTCTTGAGCGCGCTCAGCGTCCTTCGCTCAAGCGCGGCATGATCTCCACGAAATTGCACGGCCGGTGGCGGTTATCCAACTGCTGGCCAAGAATTCCGTCCCAAGCATCCCGGCACGCCCCGGGCGATCCCGGCAGGCAGAATATGTACGTGCTGTTGGCCAGGCCCGCGCACGCGCGCGACTGGATCGTCGACGTGCCGATCTTCTGGAACGAGATGGCGTGAAACACGGCGGAGAAGCCGTCGATTTCCTTCTCGAACAGCGGCCGTATCGCATCCGGCGTCACGTCGCGCCCGGTGAAGCCCGTGCCGCCCGTGGTGATGACCACATCGACATTCGGATCGGCAATCCAACTGGAAACTTTGACGGCGATCGCGCCCACGTCGTCGCGAACGATGTCGCGCGCCGCCAGCGTGTGCCCGGCGCTTTCCAAGCGTTCAACCAGCGTCGCGCCCGACTTGTCGTCGGCCACGTTGCGCGTGTCGGATACGGTGAGCACGGCGATGCGTACGGGCAGAAACGGGCGCAAATTTTCAGGCGTGCTCATCGCAGCGTAGCTCCAGATTTCCGGAAGAGTTGTGCCGCGTCCTGCGGCGCACGTCCAGCCGTGCCGCGTCCTGCGGCAGGCATCTAACCGTGCCGCGTCCTGCGGCGCGTCTCACCTGCGCTTCGGAGTGGACGTTAAGCGGCTTGGCCCTGATGGGTCTCTGCCCACGACAGCGGAACGCTGAGCGTCAGTTGCCAACGTGTCTCGCCAAGTCGCGCACAGCCCGCGCGCGTGTAGGTCACGATCGCGGGCTGATCCAGATCGAGGGAAAGGCCCTGGCCGATCATGGGATCGGCGAGCAGTGCCGCGATCGCCGCATCCAGCGACGCGTGGCCGTCCACCGGCGCCGCAGCGATGTGAACGCCGCCGCGAATGGCTTGCGTGGCAACGGTGCCGTCATTGCCCTCGGAAACGGCAGGAAGCTCCGCGCAGGCGTCGAAAGCAATTTCGTCGCCTTGATCACCCGTTTGATAGATCAAGCCGAACCCTGTCTCGGCCTCCCTTGCATCACGGCGCAAGACGTCCCGTAGCTCTGACCAAGCTGCGGCTGCGGCATCCGCCAGGCGGCCACGCTTGCGGACGAAGGCCACCGTAACGGGACGTACATAGTGGAGACTGTGTGGAACTTTGCTCATTGCAAGGACGGATATCTAGCGAAGCCTTACTCAAGTGAAAGCTCATTGTAGGCCCCATTCCTTGTCCTTTGAAGGTCAAAGGGCAAAGTCGCTAAACATTGCGTAAAATTTTGTGCATCTTTCAAAGTGCAGCCTTCAACATAAGCAAATCACGCCACGCCATCCGTTTGGCAGCCGGCGTTCTCAGCAGATAAGCGGGATGTAGCGTGGGTAGCATACGCACCTGACGCCCCGCGACTTGCACATCCTGCCAGCGCCCCCTCAGCCGCATGATCCCTTCCGCCACGTTGAGCATGTGCTTGGCCGCCGCCCCGCCCAACGGAACGATGAAATCGGGCTCTACAAGCGCGATCTGCCGATCGAGGAACGGCCGGCAGACGGTTGCCTCCTGCGGTGTCGGCGTACGGTTTCCCGGCGGCCGCCAGTAGACGATGTTGGCGATGTGAACGGTTTCCTCACTGAGACCGATCGACGCCAGCATGCGGTCCAACAGCTGCCCCGCCGGGCCGACGAACGGCTTGCCGGCAAGATCCTCATCCCGTCCGGGCGCCTCGCCGATCAGCATGACGCGCGCCCGCTCCGCCCCGCGATAGAGACACAGGTTCTTGGCCGTCGCCTTGAGCCCACAGCCGTCGAACGATTTCAGCGCGGCTTCCAGGGCCGATAGCGACGCGACCGACGCCGCAGCCGACCGAGCGGCGTTCTGCGACACGTCGGGCGGCGTGACGGGAAAATTGCGGACCTCGCGCGGAGCCGGGGGCGCAGACGGCGCCCGCGCCTGTGGCGCAGCGCGCGGCGGCGCAGTGGGCCGCGCCTGGGGCGTCGCGACGTTCGAAACGGGCGGGGGCGCGACTGGCTGTGCTTCGGCCAATCGCTCACGCAACTCCGCACCCGGCGCAATGCCACCGTGCGCCATCCAGTCCATCGCCGTCTCGCCCACGGCTTCGTCGGCACCCATGTCGCGATACCACGCCAGCAGCGCAGTCAACGTCGCCGTATCGTCCAGATCATCCAACATGGCGCGATCTTATCCTGCTTCCCGACGTCGATGAAAGCCGCCTATGCGGCCATTCCCACTCATGCACGCAGCCCGGGATCGCTACCCTGTGACGCTTGACGCGCGCGTCCATTGCGACCTAATCGAACAGATAGGGCCGTGTCGGGTAAACGGCCAATAAGAACAAGGATCGGGACGTATGGCTGACGAGAGGGCGGCAGGCGTTGTCGCGGAAGGCGCGGACATTCCAGCGCGCGAAGCAATGGACTTCGATGTCGTGATCGTCGGAGCCGGCCCTGCGGGCCTGGCTGCCGCGATACGCCTCAAGCAGCTGGCCGCCGAGGCCGGCAGCGAGCTGTCGGTCGTCGTTCTTGAAAAAGGCTCCGAAGTCGGCGCGCACATCCTGTCAGGTGCCGTGATCGACCCCTGCGGCCTCACGCGACTGATCCCGGATTGGAAAGAAAAGGGCGCTCCCGTCACCACGCCCGTAACAGACGATCGCTTCTACTTTCTCGGTCATTCCGGCGCGCTGCGCCTGCCGAACTTTCTGATGCCGCCGCTGATGAGCAATCACGGCAACTACATCGTCAGCCTTGGCGACGTCGTGCGCTGGCTTGGCGAGCAGGCGGCTGAACTCGGCGTCGAAATCTATCCGGGGTTTCCCGCTGCCGAATATCTGACGGACGACAATGGCGCCGTCATCGGCGTGGCGACCGGCGATCTGGGCGTCGGCCGTGACGGCAAGCCGAACGACAACTTCGTGCGTGGCATGGAACTGCGCGGCAAGTACACGCTGATCGCAGAGGGTGCGCGCGGCTCGCTGGCAAAGCAGCTGATCCGCCACTTCAAGCTGGACGCGAATAGCGACCCGCAGAAGTACGGCATCGGCCTCAAGGAACTGTGGGAAGTCAAACCGGAGAAGCACAAGCCGGGCCTCGTGCAGCATTCGTTCGGCTGGCCATTGGACAATCGCACGGGTGGCGGGACGTTTCTCTACCACTACGGCCAGAACCTCGTGGCCGTCGGCTTCGTGCTGCACCTCAACTACGAGAACCCGTATCTCTCGCCGTACGACGAGTTCCAGCGCTTCAAGACGCATCCCGACATCGCGCCCGTCTTCGAAGGCGGCAAACGCATCGGCTACGGTGCACGGGCCATCACCGAGGGTGGCTGGCAATCGATACCGAAGCTCACGTTCCCCGGCGGCGCCTTGCTGGGCTGCTCGGCCGGCTTCATGAACGTGCCGCGCATCAAGGGCAGCCACAATGCCATCCTGTCCGGCATCGAGGCCGCCGATGCGGCGTTCGCGGCCATCGGCGCCGAGCGCGCGCACGACGAACTGACCGACTACGAAACTGCCGTGCGTAGCGGCGCCATCGCCACGGACCTGCGCCGCGTGCGCAATGCCAAACCCTTGTGGTCGCGCTTCGGCACGTTCCTCGGCATCGCCCTGGGCGGCATCGACATGTGGATGAACACCATCATCAAGGGCGTCGGCTTCGGTTACACGTTGCGCCACGGCAAACCCGACAGCGCGACGCTGAAGAAGGCCGCGGATTGCAAGCCGATCGTCTACCCCAAACCAGACGGCGTCCTGACGTTCGACAAGCTGACCAGCGTGTCGTTCTCCGCCACCAACCACGAAGAAGAACAGCCGATCCATCTCAGGCTTACCGACCCGAGCATCCCGATCCGGATCAATCTTCCGGAGTGGGCCGAACCGGCTCAGCGCTACTGCCCGGCAGCCGTCTACGAAGTGGTGCGGGAAGCCGACGGCGAAGCGCGGTTTCAGATCAATGCGCAGAATTGCGTGCACTGCAAAACGTGCGACATCAAAGATCCCAGCCAGAACATCACCTGGGTTTGTCCAGAGGGCGGCGGCGGACCCAATTACGCCGGGATGTGAGCCTAAGCAGCTGGTAACGCGGGGGATTGCCGCGCGTGGACTTGTTCACGCGACGAGCATTCCTAAATTTGCGGTAACACTCGCCAATGCCCGGTGGTCAACGCCGCGCTTTGTGGGCTAGTGTTATCGCATCGCGGAATCGAACGGGGTTTGAACCCCTTACAGGACGAGCTTGATGCACGCCAAAGCTGCCCGCTGCGTACGCTTCTCTTCATCGCTGGTCCTTGGCCTGGCTTCCTTTCTTGCCTTCACATCGTCGTCGGACGTACGCGCCGAAACGCCGGCCGACGTCAAGCCGCCGGAGGCTGAGCAACTGCAATCGCACTCGCTCGTCGGCAGCTATTTGGCGGGGCGGCTCGCACGCAATTTGAACGATGCGGAAAGTGCCGCCGTCTTCTACCGCAACGCGCTGTCTCGCGACCCCGGCAACGGCGTGCTGCTCGAGCAGGCGCTGTTGATGGAACTGTCCGCCGGCAAGTTCGATCGCGCGATCGAACTGTCGCGTACGCTGGTCGCCATCGAGCCCACGCATCGCATCGCCCATCTGATGCTCGGTCTGGAAGCGTTCAACGACAAATCCTACAAAGAGGCCGAGACGCACTTCCGGGGCGCCGCCACCAATCCGCTCGGCCAGTTGACCGGCGCGATCGCCATCGGCTGGATCAAGGTTGCCGAGGGCGACATCGGGTCCGCCACGCAAATGGCCGACGTGACGAAGCAGGCCGACTGGGCACAAAATTACGTGCGCTACCAGCGCGCCCTGATGTTCGACGTCGCCAACAAGCGGCAGGACGCGCGCACCGCCTACCAGGTGGTGTTCAAGCAGGATAACAAGGCGCTGCGGCCGACCCTCGCCTACGTGGCGCATCTGGCGCGTGCCGGCGACGTGAAGCAGGCCCGCGCCGTCATGAAAGAGTACCTGGACAAGGTACAGGGCGATCCACATCCGCTTGCCGCCGACATGAGCAGCAAGCTGCAGGGACGCGACCAGATTGATCTCGTGATCGCCACGCCCGCCGAAGGTCTGGCAGAAGTTTTCTATGGGCTTGGCGAAGCACTGGCGAGCGAGGGCGGCGTCGCACTGGGCGTCGCCTATCTGCAGCTGGCGCTCTATGTGAAACCCGATCACGAGCTGGCGCTCGTCGCTCTTGCGGGCGCGGAAGAAGCCCAGAAGCGTTTCGAATCCGCCATCGCCACATACGACAAGATTCCGAAGGGCAGCCCGTTGGCAGCCGCGGTCGGCATCCGCAAGGCTTTCGATCTCAATTCGCTCGACAAGGTCGACGAGGCGCGCAGCACGCTGCTGGCGCTACTCGACACCAAAGTCGAAGGCGGCGACAAGCCGGCCACCACCCCGATGCCGACGCCCACGCCCGCGGCTGAAATTGCCGTCGATCCCGCCGCAGTCGCCGCTGCGCAAGCGGAGGACATTGCACCGGCTGAAGGTGCTCCCGCTTCGAACGATAGCGCGTCACCGGGCACGGAACTGGCTCCCACCGACGAAGCGCCGCTGCGCCTCGGTGCCAAGGACGAGCGTGTTCAACGCCTGCAGGAGGCACTGACCAAACTCGGCTACGACATCGGTACCGCCGATGGCGCCTTCGGGGACAAGACCCGCAAGGCCGTGATGCAGTTCCAGCGCGAGAAGAAGCTCCGTGCCGACGGCCTGGTCGGGCCGGAAACGTACGGTCTCATTCTCGGTGTGGAGCCTGCTGCGGTTTCCGAAGCCGTCGCGCCCGTTAGCACGCCTGCGCCGGCTGCCGCGAAGCCGAAGATTTCGCGGAACGATGCCTTGCAGCTGCAGGTGCTCGACGCGCTCGGCAGCATCATGCGCGCGCGCAAGCTCTACGAGGAAGCAGCCGGCTACTACGACAAGGCGATCGATTTGATCCCCAATCCCGGCAAGCAGCATTGGGCCTACTTCTATGCGCGCGGCACGTGCCACGAGCGGCTGAAGAACTGGCCGGCCGCCGAGAAGGATCTGCAGAAAGCGCTGGCGCTCGTGCCGGATCAGCCTCTGGTGCTGAACTATCTCGGCTATTCCTGGATCGACCAGGGCATCAACCTCAAGGAAGGCACGGCGCTGATCGAGCAAGCCGTCGCGCTGAAGCCCGACGACGGCTACATCGTCGATAGCCTCGGCTGGGCTCATTTCAAGCAAGGCAACTTCACCGACGCCGTGAACTACCTGGAACGCGCCGTCGAGCTGAAGCCGGAAGATCCCGTGCTCAACGATCATCTGGGCGATGCGCTGTGGCGCGTCGGACGCCAGCGCGAAGCGCGCTTCCAGTGGGATCAATCGCTGTCGCTGAAGCCCGAACCCGAGGACGCCGACAAGACGCGCAAGAAGATGACGGAGGGGCTGGCGGCTCTTCCCCCACAGGCGGACGAGGACGAAGCAGCCAAGACCAAGACGTCCTCGACCGAGGCGTCGCGGCGGCGCAGCGAGATCAACCGCGGGCCGCAGCAGCGGCGCGTGCAGTAACAAGACGCCGCGTCGTGCTGATCGAAGAGCGCGCGCGCGCCAAAATCAATCTGACGCTGAAGGTCCTCGGCCGGCGTGCTGACGGCTATCACGAGCTGGCGAGCGTCGTCGCCTTCGCGTCTGCCGCCGACCGCGTCGTGCTTGACCTGTCGCGGCCTCCGGGTGTGGACGTCACCGGGCCGTTTGCCCCGCAGCTGCCAACGGAAGTTTTGATAGCGCGCACGCTGACGCTACTGGCAACGCGCGAACCGCGCCTGAAGCTCGGTGCCGTAACGCTCGACAAGCGCCTGCCCGTCGCCGCGGGCGTCGGTGGCGGCTCCGCCGATGCCGCGGCCGTGCTGCGCGCCGTGCGCAATGCCAATCCCGACAGCGCGGCGCAGGTCGATTGGCACGGGATCGCCAAGGAACTCGGGGCCGACGTTCCGGTATGCCTGGAGAACCGGCTGACCTACATGACCGGCATCGGCGACCGATTGCAGCCCCTGCCGCCGCTGCGGGAGCCGATTGCGGCCGTGCTGATCAATCCTCAGGTCCCCGTTCCCGCAGACAAGACCGCCCAGGTGTTCAAGGCGCTCGCGGCTCCAGAACTGGGCAGCACCCTCACGCCCACGGCGCCGCTGCTCGCTGCCCTGCCGGACATTTCGGCGACGATCCGTTCGATCGGCAACGACCTCGAGGAGCCCGCGCGCCGTGTCATGCCCGTGGTCGGCGACGTGATGCATGCCTTGCGCAAACATCCCGGCTGCCGAATTGCGGCGATGTCCGGCGCCGGCCCTACGTGCTTCGGCCTTTTCGCCGACGCCTTCGTCGCCGCAACCCAACTCAAGGCCGCGCACCCCAGTTGGTGGATCGAGGCGGTAACGTTGGCATGATGCCATGTCTGGCGCTGGTAGGAGGCTCGCTTTGACCCATCCCCGGCCCATGATACGGTGAACCATGACTAGGATCGAACGTATCGCGCCGCTTCTGGAAGCGCTTTCGGACGAAGAGTTCGAACAGTTGCTTTCGGCTGCCTCATACGTGGTGGGCGACAGAACGATCTATCATACGCTTCCCCCTGGCGAGAAAGCCGAGATCGACAGCGCCATCGCGCGTCTTGATCGGGGTGAAGGCGTCGAAATTCAAGAGCTGAAAGCGCGTCTCAGAGCAAAGCTGAAATCCCCCACTGCATGAGGATCGTGTTCGATCCGCGCGCAGCGGATGAACTTGAAGGCCAGATCGACTACCTGCTGGAGCAGCACGCACGGGCAGCTGCCGCCCGTTTGGAAGCACGCTGCATGGCGTTCCTCGAAACCTTCCTCGTCACATATCCGCGATCAGGCAAGTTCATCGCCGAGGCTTCAGTCTGGGAAACATGGATACCCGGCACTCGGCTCGTTGTCTGGTACCGCTTCTCGGTGGAAGAACTGCAGATCATCCGTATCTGGCACGCTTCACAGGTTCGAGAGGCATAAGGCGAACGAACCGCAGACACAAAAAAGGGCAGCGCGAACGCTGCCCTCAATTCGTTCCGCGAAGCGGCAACAAGCTCAGTTCAGCTTGCCCTTGAGATCGCTGATGCTGGTGTCGATCAGGCCCTTGGCGACGTTGCCGGCGACGCGCTCCTTGAGCAGCTTCTCGGCCGCGCTGACGGCCGCCGCGACGGCGCTGGTGCGCACCTCGCTCAGCGCCTGCGCTTCGGCGCGCGCAATCTTCTCTTCCGCCAGCTTGGTCCGGCGCGCCAGGTTCTCCGACAGAGCCTTTTTCGTCTCCGCAGCCAGCGTCTCGGCCTCGTGCTTGGCCTGCTCGACGATGATCTTGGCGATCGG
>JAKAXS010000562.1 GCA_021816505.1 Pseudomonadota bacterium | reverse complement strand
GGAACCCGCGACTGCCGCGCGGAGCTCTCCTCACGCCAAAGATCGAGGCGGCGATCAATGCTCGTCTCGTCGGGCACCACTGGATTCGGACAGCCATGGTCGGGCTGCTGGCCCAGTGCGGCCCTCATAAGAATTGGGGAGGCGGCAACGCGCCGATCCTGCAGCCCGCGCTCTTTAATTCGTTCATTCAGCCGTTTGATCGTGTTCTGTTTTTTGCCCTGGCCAGTGTGGGGGCAGAGAAATATCTCGTCGAGGGGATGGGGGTTATCAATCAATACCAGAACGAAGCCGGGTTCCACGCGTACGTTTCTCAGCAAATTGCCGAGACCGAGCGAGAGATCGCGAACAGGCACGATCGCCTCGCGTATGATCGTGCCGCCACCCACGGGCCGCCAGGGCGTGCGGCGATTGATGACGCTCTCAAGGAAATTGCCGCTCTCGAGCGGTCACTTGCTGACTGGAAAGCTTACGGTCAGAACATCCCGAAACTGGATATGAGAGGACCGTTGAGTTACCTTGAGGCCTTGATCGTCCATGACCGCAATGTCGGCTCACCTGCCCCCTGATCTGGTTTGCCTTTTCGCGTCCTGCACGGTTAGGATTCATTCATGGCGGTTTCTATTGACATAACGCATTTCGGTGTCCATATGCACCATTATGAAGTTGACCACCTTCCTCGCCCGTTATGGCACAGAAGAAGCCTGCCGTGCTCACCTGGAAAGTGTGCGCTGGCCGCATGGCCCCGTCTGTGACCGTTGTGGCGCAGTCGATAACGCCACTCCGGTAGCGAAGCGACCGGGCGTCTATCGGTGCCGGGATTGCGGGAAGGATTTCCGCGTCACGGTCGGCACGCCGATGGAAGACAGCCGCCTCCCGCTGCGGACCTGGTATCTCGCCATGTATCTGATTCTTGCCAGCTCCAAGGGAATCAGCAGCGTCAAGCTCGGCGAGCAGCTCGGTATCACGCAGAAATCGGCCTGGTTCCTCGGCCACCGTATCCGTGCGCTGCTCGATAGCGGCGAGAATCTGCCGCTGTCCGGCATCGTCGAGGCCGACGAAAGCTATATCGGTGGCAAGGCGCGCAACCTCCGAAACAGCGCGGTTCGTCCCGGAAGGGGCCGCGGCACCAAGAAGCCGATGCTGTTCGCTGCCGTCGAGCGAGGCGGTGAAGCCAGAACTGCCCGGATCGCCTCGGCGAAGATCGACGACATCGCGCCGTTGCTTTGGAAATGGACCGGCGGCGGTCAGGCCGTCCTGTCTTCCGACGAACTGGCGACCTACCGCTGGATCGGGCGCAAGATGGAGGGCCACCATGTCGTCAACCATGCGCGGCGCGAGTTTGTGCGTGGACAGTGGCACGTGAATACCGTCGAGGGCTTCTTTGGTCTGTTCAAGCGAGCGATCGTCGGCGTCTGGCACTGGATCAGCGGCAAGCACCTGCACCGCTATGCCGGCGAGCATGGCTTCCGTTGGAACCACCGCGAGGACATAGCTGACCGGATTGCCCGCTGCCTGATCGGTCAGCATGGGCGCCTCTCGTGGAAGGAACTGGTGAAATGAGTGCGATCGTTACGCAAGCTGTTAAGGGCAAACTTCGCCCCGAAGCGGCGGCGAAGGTCGCTCGCTTCGGCGGCCAGACCCGCCGTCTTTGGAACCTGTTCACCGAATTGAACAACGCCCGGATGAAGGAATGCGGCAAGTTCATCTTCTATGCCGAACTCTCGGCCATGCTGCCGACGTTGCTGAAGACCGACCCGAAACTGGTCGGGCTGCCGCATCGCTGCGCCCAGATGACCGCGCAGAATTTCGACCGGACGCTGAAGAACTATATCCGCAACAAGGCCGAGTTTCTGCGCATTGACGCCAAGCGTAAGGCGCGCAGCGCTGCCCGTGTCGCCGCCGGCCTTCCCGCACTCAAGCCGCACAAATCGGGCATCCCGCGGTTCAAGCGACACGACGATCATCGTGACGGGTTTTCGTTTGTCGGACGCGAAGTCCGCGTCGCCAATGGCCGGGTGCGGCTGCCGAAACTGGGATGGCTTCGTGTTCGTGGTCTCGACCTGCCGGACGGCGCTGAGTTGAAACAGCTTGCCGTCACTCAGGAGCCTGACGGCTGGTTCGTCTCGGTCCAGTTCGAGGCGCCCACGAAGGAGTATGCCGAGCCGAGCCTGCCGGTGGTCGGAATTGACCACGGCCTGACGGCGCTGGCCGCGTGGTCGGACACACAGAAGATTGCGCCGCCGAAATTCGCTAGAAAGGCGGAGAAACACGTCCGCCGCCTGAACCGTGGGCGCGATCGGCGCCGTAAGGGCAGTGTGAACCGGTGCCGCACCGTGGCCCGGCTGGCGAAGAGTCACCGTCTCGTACGGCAGCAGCGGCAGGACTTCCTGCACAAGCTGACGCGGCGGATGGTCGATACGTTCGAGGGGTTTGCGGTCGAGGACCTGAACCTCAAGGGACTGATGAAGACGAGGTTGGCGAAATCCTTCGCCGACGCCAGTCTGGGCGAGCTTCTGCGGATGCTTCGCTATAAGTCGGAGTGGGCGTGCCGGGAGTGGCGCGTCATCGGACGGTTTCAGCGCAGCACGGGCGTCTGCCCGGAACCAGGCTGCGGCTGGGTCGGTCCGAGACTTCGGCCAGGAATTGACACCTGGGTTTGCGGCGAGTGTGGCGTGGTTCATGATCGCGACCACGCAGCGAGCCGGGTGATCCTGCTTCACCGGACCGAACCGTAATC
>JAKAXS010000055.1 GCA_021816505.1 Pseudomonadota bacterium | reverse complement strand
TTGTCACAAGAGGGTTCGACCCAACCTGCACCGTGCGAAACGCGTTCCCTCTCCCCGTCCTTCACGGGGAGAGGGTTAGGGTGAGGGGCAGGTTCTGGCCGCGGCGCAAGTTTCTGCCCCTCACCCCAACCCTCTCCCCATCGCAAGTGCAGGGCGATGGGGAGAGGGAGCGCCGACTCCACGATAGCCGTGCACCCGCGACGAAGGCCCCGTTGACAAGCTGCTGTGCCGCACCGCATCACTAGAACCATTCTAGCGATTGAACGAAGGCCGGCGGATTCCATGGTTCAGCTGACGCTCCCGAAGAACTCCAAGATCGAACAGGGCAAGACCTGGAACGAGAAGGGTGCCGGCGACAACTGGCGCGAGTTCAAGATCTACCGCTGGAACGAGGACGATGGCCGCAACCCGCGCGTCGACACCTACTGGGTAAACCTGGACCAGTGCGGCCCGATGGTTCTGGACGCCCTGATCAAGATCAAGACCGAGCTGGACCCGACGCTGACGTTCCGCCGCTCCTGCCGCGAAGGTATCTGCGGTTCCTGCTCGATGAACATCGACGGCACCAACACGCTGGCTTGCCTGCGCGGCTGCGACGAGATCGACGGCCCGGTGAAGATCTACCCCCTGCCGCACATGCAGGTGATCAAGGATCTCGTGCCGGACATGACGAACTTCTACGCCCAGCACCGCTCGATCGAGCCGTGGCTGCAGACCGATACGCCCTCGCCGCCCAAGGAGTGGAAGCAGTCGCGCGAAGATCGCGAGAAGCTCGATGGCCTGTACGAGTGCATCCTGTGCGCCTGCTGCTCGACGTCGTGCCCCAGCTACTGGTGGAACTCCGACCGCTATCTCGGACCGGCCGTGCTGTTGCAAGCCTATCGCTGGGTGGTGGACAGCCGCGACGAGGCAACGGGCGAGCGCCTCGACAACCTGGAAGATCCCTTCCGGCTTTATCGCTGCCACACGATCATGAACTGCGCCAAGGCCTGCCCCAAGGGCCTCAACCCCGCCAAAGCCATCGCCGAGCTGAAGAAGCTGATGGTGGAGCGCCGCGTCTAGCGTCAAGCACGAAGTGTTGCCGAGCGCTGCCGACACATGTTGTGCTGCAACTGTTGGGTCGCGCTACGCTTGACCCAACCTACAGGGCGAGCCCAGACGTCTGCCGCGTAGGTTGGGTCGAGCCCCCTTGTGAGACCCAACACGTTCCAGGTGGCCGCCCTCATACCATCCAGGGCAGCGCGTTCGACGCCAGTCCGTTTGCGAACACGGAAGGAGCCGAAAGTCGGTTCGGCCGTTTAGTAGGGCCAAGGTTTCCGCGAAAAGAGGTTCGCATGCTCGATCATATCGGCTTTCCGGTTTCCGACTTTACGAGGTCCAGGGCGTTTTACGTCGCTGCGTTGGCGCCTCTCGGCTTCGTGCCGCTGATCGACGTGAGCCCGGCCGATGGTGGTGACGATGGCACGGTCGGGTTCGGCCGGCCCGTGAAGCCGCAATTCTGGATCGGCACCGGTCAGCCATTGGCTGGCCGCCTCCATGTGGCGTTCGCGGCCGACCACCGCTCGGCGGTCGATGCATTCCACGCGGAAGCGCTGAAGGCGGGCGGTGCGGACAACGGTGCGCCTGGTTTGCGCCCCGAGTATCACGCGAATTACTACGCGGCGTTCGTTCTCGATCCGGATGGCCACAACGTCGAAGCCGTCTGCCATTTTCCCGGCCGATTCGAGGACCAATTCGTCAGTCGAACGCCCACGGACTAGGCGAATCACAAAAAAGAAGACCGGCGGCGCATCACGCGGCCACCGGTCTTGTGAGAGCATCCGTAAGTCGGACTGCGCCATCGGCGTTCCGGGTGCCCATGCCCGGCCCGAGATGGCGCAGGTCTTAGGCGGCCTTGCGCTTCTTTGCAGCGGCGCGCGGAGCGGCCTTCTTTACGGTCTTCGTGGCCTTGCGAGCCGGCTTCTTCGCTGCTGCGCGAGCCTTCTTCGCCGGAGCCTTCTTTACTGCCTTACGTGCGGTTGCCTTAGCCATTGTATTTCTCCCTCTAAATGTTCGAATCATCTCGAACAAAAAAAATATGAGCAAGTTCGTCGAAATTGTTGACACCGATTATTGATTCACAATGCAGATTTCTCGTCTGAAGGCAGAAAGTGTTGCGCGGAAGACTCATTTTTTCGAGTTTTCCAAAGGCGCTAGCCGGATTTCGCGAGAGTTAGAGTCACGATGCGACGCGTCGCGCATCCGCGCGGCGACGCGAAACGGAGTCGGAATCGCAATTTGCGATCCCGCCGACACGATGCGTCAGGCTGCTTTCGGGATGCGCGTCGTGATGTCGAGGACGGCCATCAGATAGCCGGCGCGATCGTCCATCGCCTCGGCGAGGATGGAAAAGTAGTTCGGTCCTTGCGGCACGATCTCGCCGACCACGTCGCCATACTCGAAGCGCAGCGACGCTTCGTGCTTGCGCGCGATCGTCTGCATCTTCGCGTTCTCCGCGAGGCAGCTCATATAGAGATGCTGTACGCCGCGATTGCGCGCCGCGCGGATGACGCGGCCCATCAGATCGGTGCCGATGCCATGCTCTTGAAAGGCCATCTCGACGGAGAATGCCGCTTCGGCTTCCTTGCCCCACGTGTCGCCGAGCTTCTTCAGCTCGGCTGCACCGCGCACCTCGCCGTCTTCGATGTAGGCATAGACGATCGACCCCATCTCGCCCATGCGGCTGGCATACTCTTCAATGAAGCTGTCGGACACGCCGTGCGCAAAGCGCAGCCGGCGGCTTTCCTTATCCAGCCTCAACAGGTGGTCGCGGAACTTTTCTTGTTCCTTCGGCCATAGCTTCCTGATCGTTCCTCCCCAGGTCCGGTGACTGCTCATGGTGAAGCTCCGATCTCTGGTTCCCTCTTAAGTGCAATGCAGCGTGGTTAACTGCGCCCTTTCAAACGCTGTGAACATAGCCAAATCGTGGCGTATGAGCCATTTCAATCTCGCGCTGCAATATCAACAAAACGCATGACTAACAGTCAATTACATCGTATTGTTGAAGCAACGTTGCTGCAGTGCCACAACGCTAGCAACTAAATGTGTCGGGTTGCCCATTACGAAAAGTGGCATTGCGTCGCGCCGTTGAGTATCAAGCGTCGCATCAGGGGCGTGGGATAAGCCGCCGGCATGGCCAACGACATCATCGGCAGCTATCGGCGCCGCCTGGCGCTCCGCGAGATCGAACCGGATCCGGCCCAGGAGGCCACGGTCGAAAGCCTCCAGGCGTTGGCCGATCGCATCGCCGCCTGGAAGCGCGACAAGGGCGGCCTGTTCTCGTTCCTGCGCCGCAACGCCAACGGCGACGCCCCCAACGGCCTCTACATGTACGGTGGCGTGGGCCGCGGTAAGACCATGCTGATGGACCTCTTCTTCGAGGACGTCGACTTCGAGCCTAAGCGGCGCATGCACTTCCACGAGTTCATGGCCGACGTGCACGAACGCATCGCCCGCGGCCGCGCGACGACCGACGGCGATCCGATCCCGTTCGTCGCCGGCGAGATCGCGTCCAACAGCGGTCTTTTGTGCTTCGACGAAATGCAGGTGACCGACATCGCCGACGCGATGATCCTGAGCCGGCTGTTCAAGGTGCTGTTCGAACGCGGCATCGTTCTCGTCACCACCTCCAACGCCAGGCCGGACGAGCTTTACAAGAACGGCCTCAACCGCCAGTTGTTTTTACCGTTCATCGATCTGCTGGAAGACAACGTCGACGTGCTGGAGGTGAAATCCGCCAAGGACTTCCGCCTCGATAAGCTGGCCGGCGAACGGCTCTACTTCACGCCAGCGGACGACCGCGCGCGCGCCGAACTCGATCGCCACTGGCTGCGTTTGACCGGCCGCCATCCCTCGGACGCGATCGAACTGGACGTCAAGGGCCGCAAGATCCATGTGCCCAAGGCGTCGATGGGCGCGGCGCGCTTCAATTTCGCGGACCTGTGCGAGCAGCCGCTGGGCTCGCTCGACTACCTGCGGATCGCTCACGAATTCCACACCATCCTGATCGACGGCATTCCCGTGCTGGGCCCGGCCCGCCGCAACGAGGCGCGCCGGCTCATCAACCTGATCGACACGCTCTATGATGGCCGCGTCGGCCTCATCGCCTCGGCCGATGCCGAACCGGACCAGCTCTATCCCAGCGGCGACGGCGCCGAGGCGTTCGTGCGCACCGCGTCACGGCTCACGGAGATGCGGTCGGAGGAATACCTGCGCGCGCGCTCGCAGCGCTTGGGCCGTCACGTCAGCCCCTCGGAGAAGGATGCCCCCGCCTGATCCGATCTTTTGCCTCTCCCTGCGGAACGCGTATGTGCGGACTTGAGCCGCCCAGCGTTTCGTCCTACCAAAGCCTATCTTCTCGCGCGTGCGAAAGGGGGCTAGTCCCGCACCGCGCATCAGCTTTTCATATGGGCCGCATCGGCTCGCTAATGGGTTAGGAGAGAAACGGATGGCGCGTACCAAGATCGCCCTGATCGGCGGCGGCATGATCGGCGGCACATTGGCTCATTTGATTGGGCTGAAGGAACTGGGCGATGTCGTCCTCTTCGACATTGCGGAAGGCCTGCCGCAGGGCAAGTCGCTCGACATCGCGCAATCGGGCGCGGTCGAAGGCTTCGATGCCGCCATGAAGGGCACCAACGCCTACGCCGACATCGAAGGCGCCAGCGTCTGCATCGTCACGGCGGGCGTGCCGCGCAAGCCGGGCATGAGCCGCGACGATCTCATCGGCATCAACCTCAAGGTGATGGAGCAGGTCGGCGCGGGCATCAAGAAGTATGCACCCAACGCGCTCGTGATCTGCATCACCAACCCGCTCGACGCCATGGTCTGGGCGCTGCAGAAGGCCTCGGGCCTGCCGCGCAACATGGTGATCGGCATGGCCGGCGTGCTCGACACCGCGCGCTTCCGGCACTTCCTCGCCGACGAGTTCAAGATTTCGGTCCAAGACGTTTCGGCCTTCGTGCTGGGCGGCCACGGCGACGACATGGTGCCGCTGGTGCGCTACTCGACGGTTGCCGGCATTCCGCTGCCCGACGTCGTGAAGATGGGCTGGATCCGCCAGGATCGCCTCGACCAGATCGTTGACCGCACGCGCAAGGGCGGCGGCGAGATCGTCGGCCTGTTGAAGACCGGCTCGGCCTACTACGCGCCCGCCGCCTCCGCGGTCGAGATGGCCGAGAGCTTCCTGAAGGACAAGAAGCGCGTTCTGCCGTGCGCCGCCTATCTCAACGGCGAATACGGCGTGAAGGGTCTCTACGTCGGCGTGCCGACCATCATCGGCGCAGGTGGCGCGGAACGCGTCGTCGAGATCGACCTGAATTCCGCAGAGCGCGCGATGTTCATGAAGTCGATCGAGTCGGTGAAGGGGCTGGTCGATGCGTGCATCAAGATTGCGCCGCAGTTGGGGGCGTGAGTGAAGTGGGGCAGTGGGCAGTGGCCATCGGGCAGTCGTGAGTGGGATCCGTGTCGGGCGCAGAGATCACGTCGTTCAAGGATCTCGACGTTTGGCAGCTCGCTATGACCCTCGCGGTCGACTGCTACAAGCTCACTGAAAGCTTTCCCCGGCACGAGCAGTACGGGATGACGTCACAGATTAGGCGTGCATCGGTTTCGGTGCCCGCCAACATCGCCGAAGGCTACGGACGGAACCAGACGGGCATGTATCTGCAGTTTCTCCGAATTGGACTGGGATCGGTTCGCGAGCTGGAAACGCTCCTGCTGCTTTCGGAACGCGTAGGCCTCGCGGCAAGCGCTGCGCTTCAACCCGTGTTGGATCGCGCTATTCGTGTGAGCAAGATGCTCAGCGCGCTCATCAGAAGTATCGAGAAGTCGAACTCAACTTAGCTCTCACTGCCCACTGCCCACTCACTACTCCCTACTGCCTAGCGCGGAGCGCCCCAATGAACATCCACGAATACCAGGCCAAGGAACTCTATCGCCAGTACGGGATCCCCACTGGCCAGGGCTTCCCGGCCTTCACGGCTGACGAAGCGGTTGCAGCGGCCAAGAAGCTGCCGGGCCCGGTCTGGGTGGTGAAGTCGCAGATCCATGCCGGTGGTCGCGGTAAAGGCACCTTCAAGGAGAAGGCTGCAGGCGAAAAGGGCGGCGTGCGCATCGCCAAGTCGATCGACGAGGTGAAGGAATTCGCCGGGCAGATGCTGGGCAACACGCTGGTCACGATCCAGACGGGTCCTGCAGGCCGCGTGGTCAACCGGCTCTATGTCGAAGACGGCTCGGCCATCGACAGGGAGCTGTACCTTTCCGCGCTGGTGGATCGCGAAACGGCCCGCGTGGCCTTCATCGCTTCCACCGAAGGCGGCATGGACATCGAAAAGGTGGCCCATGAGACGCCGGAAAAGATCATGACGATGTCGATCGATCCGGCCTCCGGCTACCAGCCGTTCCACGGCCGCAAGATCGCGTTTGCGCTGGGCCTCAAGGGCGACCTCGTCAAGCAGTGCTCCAAGCTGATCGAGGCCCTCTACAAAATGGTCGTCGAGAAGGACATGAGCCTGCTCGAGATCAATCCGCTGGTCGTGACCAAGGACGGCAACCTGATCTGCCTCGACGGCAAGATGAACTTCGACAGCAACGCGCTGTATCGCCATCCCGAAATCGTCGCCATGCGCGACGAGGGCGAGGAGGACCCGATGGAGATCGAAGCCTCCAAGCACGACCTGTCCTACGTCAAGCTGGATGGCACCATCGGCTGTATGGTGAACGGCGCCGGCCTGGCGATGGCGACGATGGACATCATCAAGCTTTATGGCGCGGAACCCGCCAACTTCCTCGACGTCGGCGGGGGAGCCAGCAAGGAGAAGGTTCAAGCTGCATTTAAGATTATCTTGTCGGACCCGGCCGTTAAGGGCATCTTAGTCAACATCTTTGGCGGCATCATGCGCTGTGACATTATCGCGGAAGGCGTTATTGCCGCTGCCCGTGAGATGGACATCACGGTGCCGCTTGTTGTGCGCCTGGAGGGTACGAACGTCGAGCTCGGGAAGAAGATCCTGGCCGAGAGCGGTTTGAAGATCGTGCCCGCCGATGACCTGGCTGACGCTGCCGCCAAAATCACCTCCGAGGTGAAGAAGGCGGCGTGAGTGCGGAAGGACAATCGACTCCGGCCCATCTGAAGCCGGAAACGCCTGGAGGATTGCTTTAATGATGCCTGAGTTGGACCAATTTCTGGTTATCGCCGCCGCTATCATCGTGCTTCAGTTCATTGCTGCGATCATTGGGCCGGGTGCCCTGAAGTTCGTCAGCGTCTTGTCGATCCTCGCCGCGGCCGGCATGGCCGCATACGCCTTCTATCTCGGTCAGATCACGCCCTACCCGGGCGAGAAGACCGACAGCTTCGAACACGCCCTGCAGTTCGGCATCGTCGCCGGTGTGCTGCTGGTCACGCACCTGTTTATCCGCGGCATGTTCCGGTGCATGGCGCGCGCCAGCGCGTGACGCCGCCGCAGTGCAGCTTCCCGTTGCGCTGGAGAGAAGTTTAGCGGGCGTCTCCTCAGGGAGGCGCCCGTTTCGCTTTGTCGATGCGAGAAGATTGTTCGCGACCTCTGCGAATTTCTGCCTTTCGACGTTGGAATAGGTTGATGCAGCGCAACAATCAGCATTAAAAGGCTGCGAGGCTATAACGCGCGGGGCACTGACTTATGGCAATTCTCGTCGACAAGTCCACGAAGGTGATCTGTCAGGGCATTACCGGCAGCCAAGGAACGTTCCACACCAAGCAGGCGCTGGCCTACGGCACACCGACGGTCGCGGGCGTCACGCCGGGCAAGGGCGGCACGAAGCACCCCGACGCCGAGCTGGCCCATATCCCCATGTACGACACGGTCGCCGATGCGAAGGCCGCCACCGGCGCCACCGCTTCCGCCGTCTACGTGCCGCCGCCCTTCGCGGCCGATGCGATCCTGGAAGCCATCGATGCGGAAATTCCGCTGATCGTCTGCATCACCGAAGGCATTCCGGTGATGGACATGGTCCGCGTGAAGCGCGCGCTGGCAGGTTCGAAATCGCGCCTGCTGGGCCCCAATTGTCCCGGCGTTCTGACGCCCGAGGCCTGCAAGATCGGCATCATGCCCGGCAATATTTTCCGCAAGGGCAACGTCGGCATCGTTTCCCGCTCCGGCACGCTGACCTACGAAGCCGTTTTCCAGACGACGAAGGAAGGTCTCGGCCAGACCACGGCCGTCGGCATCGGTGGCGACCCGGTCAAGGGCACCGAATTCATCGACATGCTGGACCTTTTCCTGGGCGATCCGGAAACGCAGTCCATCATCATGATCGGCGAAATCGGCGGCTCGGCTGAGGAAGATGCCGCCGAGTTCATCAAATCCGAGGCCAAGAAGGGCCGCAAGAAGCCGATGGCTGGCTTCATCGCCGGCGTCACGGCGCCTCCGGGCCGCCGCATGGGCCATGCCGGTGCCATCATTTCCGGCGGCAAGGGCAAGGCCGAAGACAAGCTCGAAGCGATGAAGGCGGCCGGCATCGCCATTGCCGACAGCCCGGCTTCTCTCGGCACCACCCTACTGAAGGTCTTAAAAGGGTGACGTCGAGCGACTAAATTGTGCAATGCGATATACTCTCCCTAGGCCTGCGTAAGGCCCAGGCGCGAAACTGACGTATCACAAGTGACTCGCAGCGAGGTCCACACCTTCATGTCTCGCCAGGCATCGAACGAGCGTTTCCTGCGTACCTCCTTTTTGTCCGGGGCGAATGCCGCCTACATCGAGGAGATGCAGGCCGAGTACGAGAGCAATCCGGGCTCCGTTCCAGACGAGTGGCGCAGCTTCTTCGAAAGCTTGCATGACGAGGCGGCGGCCTCCCAGGCGGACGCCGGGCCGTCGTGGGCCGCTCCATTGGAGCAGCTGCAAGCCAATGGCGAACTGATCGCGGCGTTGACCGGCGATTACGAACAGACCGAGCGCCGCGTGCGCGACAAGTTGGACGAGCGCGCGCACTCACAAGGCTTCCAGATCTCGCCGCTTGCCTCGCAGCGCGCGACGCAGGATTCCATTCGCGCCCTGATGCTCATCCGCTCCTATCGCGTGATGGGTCACCTGACTGCCGACCTCGACCCGCTGGGTCTTGCGGATCGCAAGGTGCACAAGGAGCTGCGGCCCGAGACTTACGGCTTCACCGAGGCCGACCTCGATCGCCCGATCTTCGTCGACCGCTATCTGGGCCTCGAAACGGCGACCATCCGCCAGATCCTCCGCATCCTGCGCCGCACGTACTGCCGCAAGATCGGCGTGCAGTTCATGCACATCACGTCGCCACTGCAGAAGGCGTGGATTCAGGAACGCATCGAGGGCGAAGGCAAGGACGTCAGCTTCACCATCGAGGGCAAGAAGGCGATCCTCAACAAGTTGATCGAAGCGGAAGCGTTCGAGAAGTTCGTCGACGTCAAATACACGGGCACGAAGCGCTTCGGCCTGGACGGCGGCGAGGCGATGGTGCCCGCGCTCGAACAGATCATCAAGCGCGGCGGCCAGCTGGGCGTGCGCGAGATCGTGCTGGGCATGGCTCATCGCGGCCGTCTCAACGTGCTGGCCAACGTCATGGGCAAGCCGCATCGCGCCATCTTCAACGAGTTCAAGGGCGGCTCGTTCAAGCCGGACGACGTCGAAGGCTCGGGCGACGTGAAGTACCACCTCGGCGCCTCGTCCGACCGCAGCTTCGACGGCAACAACGTCCACTTGTCGCTGACGGCCAACCCGTCGCATCTGGAGATCGTCGATCCCGTCGTGCTGGGCAAGGTGCGCGCCAAGCAGGATCAGTTGCAATGCGCCTCGACCGAGCGCACGCCGGTCATGCCGTTGCTGATCCACGGCGACGCCGCGTTCGCCGGCCAGGGCGTGGTGGCCGAATGCTTCGGCCTCTCCGGCCTGAAGGGTCACCGCACCGGCGGGTCGATCCATTTCGTCATCAACAACCAGATCGGCTTCACGACCAATCCGCGCCACTCGCGCTCGTCGCCCTATTGCTCGGACGTCGCTCGCGTGATCGAGGCGCCGATCTTCCACGTCAATGGCGATGATCCCGAAGCGGTGGTGCACGTCTCGAAGATTGCGACCGAGTTCCGGCAGAAGTTCCAGAAGCCTGTCGTCATCGACATGTTCTGCTACCGCCGTTTCGGCCACAACGAATCCGACGAGCCGCTGTTCACGCAGCCGCTGATGTACAAGCGCATCAAGGGCCACCCCACGGTCACGGAGATCTACTCCAACCGCCTCGCCGAGGAAGGCGTGCTCAGCCGCGAACAGATCGACGGCATGCGCGGCGAGTTCCGCGAGCACCTGGAACGCGAGTTCCAGACGGCCGAGGCCTACAAGCCCAACAAGGCCGACTGGCTGGACGGCCGTTGGTCGGGTGTCGGCTTTGCCGAAGACGACGCTCGCCGTGGCGTCACGGGCGTTTCGATCGAGTCGCTCAAGGACGTCGGCCGTCGCGTCACCACCATTCCGACCGACTTCCGCGCGCACAAGACCGTCGCCAAGCTGCTGGAACGCCGCCGCGAGATGATCGAGAGCGGCACGGGCATCGATTGGTCGATGGCTGAGCACCTCGCTTTCGGCACGCTGGCGAAGGAAGGGTTCCCCGTACGCTTGTCCGGCCAGGACAGCGAGCGCGGCACCTTCTCGCAGCGCCACTCGGTGCTGATCGACCAGGAGACCGAGCGCCGCTTCACGCCGCTGAAGCACGTGGCGGCCAACCAGGCGAAGTACGAAGTCGTCAATTCCATGCTGTCGGAAGAAGCCGTGCTCGGCTTCGAGTACGGCTATTCGCTGGCCGAGCCCAACGCGCTCGTGCTGTGGGAAGCGCAGTTCGGCGACTTCGCCAACGGCGCGCAGGTGGTGTTCGATCAGTTCGTGTCGTCGGGCGAGCGCAAGTGGCTGCGTATGTCCGGGCTCGTCTGCAGATCGG
>JAKAXS010000054.1 GCA_021816505.1 Pseudomonadota bacterium | reverse complement strand
CGGACGTTTGTGGGCGCGCGAGCGCACGGGACGTGAATCATCCTCCTTCACCTACGACGCAGGCTGGATCAAACGGCGCGGCGCTTTTGCTCTGGCGCCTTCACTGCCGCTGACCCCCGGCCCCTATCATGCCGCGAAGGGACTTCCTGCGGCCTTCACCGATAGCGCGCCCGATGCGTGGGGGCGCAAGCTCATGCTCCGCCAGGAGCGAGCCCGCGCGCGCAAGGCCAAGACGCAGCCGCGCACGCTCTTCGATATCGATTTTCTAGCCGGCGTTGATGATTTCACGAGGCTCGGTGCAATCAGGTTCAAGGATGCTGCCGGCGAGGAGTTCATCGCCCATACCGGCCGACCGGTGCCGCCGCTGATTGACCTCCCGAAGCTGCTCTCTGCCACGCGACGGATCGAGCGTGATCGGGAAACCGACGACGACCTTATTTTGGTGTTGGCACCCGGCACCTCGCTCGGTGGCGCAAGACCGAAGGCTACTGTGCGCGACAACGACGGTGCGCTGCTGGTCGCCAAGTTCCCGAAGCATGACGACGACTGGCCGGTGACACTCTGGGAAGCCGTCACGCTGCAATTGGCGGAACGAGCCGGTGTGAATGTCCCCGCCTGGCGGCTGGAGACGATCGCCAAGAAGCCCGTCCTGATGTTGCGTCGCTTCGACCGTACCGACATTACGCGGCGCGTGCCGTTCATGTCGGCGATGACGGCGCTCGATGCCGTCGATCACGGCGAACAGCGAAGCTATCTCGAAATCCTCGACGTTCTGCGCCAGCAAGGGTCTCAGCCCGAGGTCGATGCTCAGCAGCTCTGGCGGCGGATCGTATTCAACATCCTGGTCTCGAACACCGACGACCATTTGCGCAATCATGCCTTACTGCATGAAGCGCGAGGGTGGAGATTGGCTCCCGCCTTCGACATGAACCCCTGCCCCGTCGACGTGAAGGCCCGCGTGCATGCGCTCGCCCTCGACGAAACCGACCCGACGGCCTCGCTCGAGACGGCACTCGGGGCTGCGGCCCGCTTCGGGCTCGGTAGAGACGAAGCCCGCGCCATCTCCGCGGAAGTCGCCGCCGCTGTCGCCGAGTGGCGCGCGGTCGCCAAGAGCTTCAAGCTCACTGCCGCCCAGATCGAGCGCATGGACTCGGCCTTCGAGCACGACGATCTCAAGGCGGCGCGCTCCAATAAGACGGGCCCGTCACGAGCTGCGAAACCAGTAGCCAAGGCCAAGAAGCGCGGGACCAAGGCAAGCTAGAGTCCGCAGGTTCCTTTAAGTTACACGGCTTTCATGTTGTGAAGAAAAAACCCGGTCTTCATTTACCGCGCCGCGGACTCATGGCACAAGGTGCCGTGGGATGCGAGGAGCGCACGTCATGGCCAAGAGCACCAAACTGCGCGTTACATCTCCGTCGGATACCGACCTGGCGCGACGAACGGGAACGCCAAACGACGAGCTCTTTCGCCTTGGTATGGACCTCGCATCGGGAAAGTCCGACGCTGATCAGCAAGAGTTTGAGAGCTGGTTCCCGGGGGATCCCAAACGCGCCGCACGGGTTGGCCGACGGTACCGGGACGTAGTTGACCGCATCGTCGTCGCCGCAGTGGAGTTGAATGAGGACGCGCCGTTGCTCTTGGAGGCCTTGCGCGACTTCGTCGAACGGCAGACTCCGAAACGGAGAAGCGTGAAAGCCCTGTTGCCCAAACGCGCGCCGGCTCTCTGGAAGGACCGCGACCCGGAGGAAGAAACAAACCCCGTCCTCTTCACGCGCGCAATTTACGCGCGGTGGCTAGGGCATGGACTAACGCGCCAGCACTTGCGCGAGCTGGATCCCGATCTCTACCGCGCCCTCTCGGTCTGGGAGCACCGCCATCCCGAAGACCGTATCACTGAGCTGCCGACGTTGGCCGAAGTGATAGATTCTCGCATCGCCGCTCTCGCCGACGAATTCTCGCCAGACGAGTTGCGCAAGCTGGGTTCGACTTTGCAGACACGACATCGGCGCTCGAAGAATTAGTTTGCGCTTTTTCTTCATCTAGGTTATGACAAGTCGCAGCAGGGGTGAAAGCCCCCGCTCGTACCCCGCGTCCCCCGACAACCCAACCGAAACAGCTTGAGCCACCGCGTGGCCCATGGAGGACCTCTCATGTCTGAAAAGACCGTCGACCCCTTCGCCCATCTGCGCATTCTGACGATGAAGCAGGTGAGCGAAATCACGAGCTACACGCCCCAGCACATCTACCGCCTCATCCGTGCCGGCAAGTTCCCGCAGCGCATCCGCATCGGCGAAAATCGCGTCGGCTGGCGGCTCGCTGATATCGAAGCGTGGTCGACGGCCCGGCCGATGGCCTGGGCTCCGCCGTCCGCGCCAGAATCCCGCGTGACCTAGACGTGCCCGCTTCTCTGGGTTGAGGGAGGCGGGATTGCCGATCAAAGGACCAACCGACCATGTCTATCTTCGAGAAGCCAACACCTCCCCTCCCGAAGCCGGTGATTCCGAAGGGTCCGCATTTGAGCGCACTCGCCGGCATGAGTGACGCCGTCGCCTGGGGCGAGGATCTTGTTCGCGACTTCAAGCTCTACAGAGAAAAGCGGCTGGCCTGGTCCGACATCGATCCGGGCTGCGTGCTTCACGGACCGCCCGGCACCGGCAAGACGACCTTCGCGAAGGCCTTAGCGTCCGCGTGCAGACTTCCTCTCGTCGCGACCTCCTACGGCGAGTGGCAAGGCTCGGGCGAAGGCCACCTTGGAACCACGATCGCCGCGATGCAGAAGGTCTTCGCGCATGCCGCGGCCAACGCGCCGTGCCTTCTCTTCATCGACGAACTCGACTCCATTCCGACCCGCTCGACCGGATCCAATGCCACCTACTGGAACCAGATTACCAATGCGGTCCTGAAGGAGTTCGACGGGCTGGCTGCGAAGCATGGCGTGGTCGTCGTCGGCGCCTGCAATCATCCGGAACTGCTCGATCCCGCACTGGTTCGATCGGGCCGCATGGACCGCATGATCGCCGTCCGTCTGCCCAACGTGAAGGAGCTCGAGGACATCATCCGGTATCATCTGACCGCCCAGGACCGGCTCGACGTCGCCTTCTTCGACACGAAGAGCGATTTCACGGCTGCGGCCGTGCTCAGCACCGGCATGAGCGGCGCAGATGTTGAAAGGACTCTGCGCACCGCACGACGCCTTGCGCGCCGTGACGGCGGCCTGCTGATCCTAAAGAAGCACTATACGGCTGCGATCCAAGAGAGAGCGACGGTCTCTGACCCCGAGACGGAACGGCGGATAGCGGTCCACGAGGCCGGGCATGCCGTCATCGCATTGAGACGCGGCCTCTCGCGCGAGGTGAATGTGAGCACCCTCGTGCCCGGCGCGTGCCTGAGCGGCGTGCGATTTGAAGGCCGAAGCGCCATGACGCTTGCACAGATCACAGACCTCATCATGGGGCTGCTGGGAGGTCGGGCGGCCGAACAGGTCATTCTCAGGCGCGTCAGCAGCCTCGCAGCCTCGGGAGACCGCAAGTCCGATCTCGCCCGCGCAACCTCCCTCGCCTCGGACGTGGTGCTGCGGCAGGGCTTCTCATCGACGGCGGGGCTGATCTGGCAGGACCGCGCGGCGAATCCGAACGATGATTGCGGCCAACAGGTGCGCCTCTTCCTTGACCACGTCTATGCGCAGACGTGTAACCGGATTGAACTGGATCGTGCGTTCGTGTTGCGGGTGGCAGACGCGCTCGGGAAGCGCCGCGCCCTAAGCCATGCGGACGTAACGGCCCTGGATCCGCATCGCAGGCGTTCGCTCTTGCCACCTCGGCCGGTCCGATCGAACTCGAGCACTTCGGATGGGCCCACGCTGCCCAACCGCTTAAGGCAGCTCATTACCGAGACGATCGAGCGCAAGCTTTGACCGACATGAGCCCGTTCATGCGCCCGTGACGGGTCGTCCCGAAGGGAACATTCTAAACCACCTGCAGGAGCAAGCGTAACGCACGCATCGAGTAGGAGAGGCGGGTGACACGCCATCGGAATCCGACCGCGCCGCTAAGCGTACGCCTCGAATTCCCATCGCCAGAAAGGATGGAGATCGAGGCCGAATTGCTGTGCCTCCCGCTCGACGATGAGATGCCAATCGGCGCCGCCGGCCGCTCTGACCGCATCAACATCATGCACATGCCGCTCTCTCACAAGCATCCCCATGATGTCGTATTTGAGAAGCACGTCCGCCTGGACGCGCGACGGCTCGCGAAACACGTGATCGGCATAGGCCAACATGATGTCGCCCGCCTCTCGGTAGCGTCGCATCTCGCGAGAGTCCGGCGCATGAGGCTCCCCTCGCCCGACCCCGCTGACCGGAAACAAGACCGCTTGCCGCACGATATCAAAATTGCACGCCGCGGCGTCCCAGAGATTGGCGAGGCGTGTGAGGTTATCGCTCGGCATTCCTGGATGCGTAGTCGCAGTAGCCGTAGCCATGTTCGGCCGCATCCCGAACATGGCGGACACGGCTGCGAGAGCGGTCACGAAGGTTCTGCGGCTCAGCATGGCAACGACTCTCCGGCTTGCGTTCTCCCCACCATGCATCACGAGTATGGCGGGAGCCGGGAGTGCATCCTGTGCATGACATCAAAAGTGAGAAATTGGGCGACGACGGAGTCGCGCCACGGAGTCCGCGGCCCCCGCCGATTCGAAAAGTGAGAAATTGGGCGGCGAGAAGTGAGATTCTGACAATGTGAACTCACCTATTGACTGTCTCACTTGTTCTCGGGCACGGTCATTACGTGCGTACACGGAAGGACCCGCCTACACCCTACCAAATCGACGAGGACGAGCCGAAACGGCCTTCAGCGGGATTGCTCGCGACCGACATCAAGGTGACCGGCCAGCCCCTCGATCCAACCAATATGGGGCGCATCATCAAGCCCCGCGAGCTGGTCGACATCATCGAGCTCACGCCCCTCAACCGCTCCGAAACCATTCTCTATAACCAGCTGCTCGCCCACTCCTGGAATGACATCAAGACCAAGCCCGTCCACAAGGTGCTCAAGGCCAGCCTGCGCGGCACCCACGAGAGCAATGACCGCCTGCACGATGCCTTCGACCGCCTGATGAGCGCCTGGGCCAAGATCCGCGCGCGCGATCCCGCGACAGGTGAGATGGCAACGTTCCGGGTTCACTTGTTGGGCACCAACAAGGAGGAAGACAAGGACGACGGGTATTTCTACTACACCTTCCCGCCTGATTTGCTGGCGGTCATCAGCCAGAGCAAGGCGTGGGCGACCATCAAATCCCACATCATGTATGCGCTGAGGTCCAAGTACTCGATCCGCCTCTACGAAATGGTCGAACGGCGCATCGGTATGATGAAGCAATACGAAGAGTTCTCCATCGAGGAATTCCGCGCGCTCTTGGGCGTGCCCGAGGACAAGCTCGACCGCTACGCCGACTTCAACAAGCATTGCCTGAAGCCCGCCCTCGAGGAGGTCAATCATCTGACCGACTTCGAAGTGACGGTCATGGCCATCAAGAAAGGCCGCACCGTCGAGAAGCTCGGCATGAGCTGGCTAAAGAAGTCGCCCAAGGCCCTGCAGCGCGCCTATGACGAACGCGAGAAGAGCCGCGTCGGCCGCCAGGCCCGCTGGCGCGGCAGCGTCGAGGTTCTGAGCATCGACGAACAGCCGGACGCATGAGCACTCTCGTAAGCCATCTTGGCCAAACTCGTGCCGCCCAATCTCTCACTTATCGCGAAGAGACAACGCTCCGCCCAATCTCTCACCTTGGCATCGGAACCCACGCCGGAAGGGCCTTCGGCCGCCCATTTCTTCACTTGAACCCGCCCGCTTCCTCACTTGTGCCGCCCATTCTCTCACGCGACTCCGCCCAATTTCTCACCTATCCCGCCCATATTCTCACTTTTGGCCGCGCAAGCTTCGGAAATGACGCGTAAATTCGGGCCCTGAATCTGAATCTTGAATCTTTGAATAAAGAGAATGGGACCAACGGCCCTAGAGAGGCGCCTGTGGGTATGTGCATAACAACGGTGAAACGACTTCGAGAGTCGAGAGCGCTTCGCTAGCGCTCAGCGATGAATGGAGTGGCCGCTTTGCGGCCACAAGTCGTGACTCGCCTCACCCGCTCGCTTACGCTCGCTTCGCCACACCTTGAGTGAATGGAATCCGCTTCGCGGATATGCATGTGGTGGGACATATGGCACCGATCCCCTTACCCCTCGTAACAGGGAGCGAACGGCTAGGCCCAAAGAGGCTTGGCGGGTGGAAGCGTATGGCACCTCCACGGTCCCAGGGCGGCCGCACCTCGCTCGTGGATAGGCCCACCTTGCCCTAGGGAGCCACGCCTGTGAGGTTGGTGGGCTCAAAGGTAAGCCCGAGACCCCTTCTCTCCTCCCCGCATCGAGAGGCCTGTATCGCAGATGTCGTCCCGCAGCACCGATTCGATAAGTGAGAAGCCGCCCAATTCCTCACTTTTGCGGCATTAAATGGGGCTGCATCGCGTGACCGTTCTACTCGACCACAAATCTGCAAATCCATAGTTGGGGATTTGTAGACGAAGACGCCCGCTTGACCGCGCGCCCTCCCCTGTTCACGCTTGCGAGACCGATGGCCACCGATCCCGTCCTCATCGCCTATGCCGTAAAGCGCAACAGCAAGACCAAGCGTGCGATCTGGACCCGCGTCGGCTGCGCCTACCCGCACGAGGTCGGCGCAGGCCTGACCGTCGTGCTCGACTCCGTTCCGCTCGACGGCCGTATCGTTCTCCTCGAACTCGACGCCGACGACGACCGCACGATCATGAGCGCCGCCGCCCTCGCGACATCGACGCGCCGCCGGGCATCGTCATCGCGGCGCAAGCCTTCGTCGAAGGTGAAGTGAAGCGCCACATGTCTCACCTCACAGTGAGCGGCCAATGGCATCGGCGCAATTGCCCAAATCCATATTTGCCCGAATGCACAAATCGCAGCTTCTGCAATTCAACGCTTGGAGCATTGAACGAATACGGTACCATTTAAGTATTCGATTGGGGTTTCACCCAAATCCATATTTCAAGAATTGCATGTTTGAGGTTTTGTATGATTCTCACATTCGCGTCCTCGAAAGGCGGTGTCGGCAAGTCGACGACCTGCGCCGCCGTGGCCTCCGCGCTCGCCCTTGCAGGTGAGCGGGTGCTGCTCCTCGATCTCGATCAGAACCGCACCCTGCAGCGATGGTCGAAGAAGGCGCCGATCGACGGGTTAGACGTCTCGGCCATCGAGCCCAAGGATTTCGGCAGCGTCTTTCGCGATAACGCGAACTCCGGCGAATACGACCACATCTGCATCGACCTGCCGGGGAGCAGGGAAGTGACATTGTTCAAGGCGTTGGCCCGCTCAGATCTCGTCATCATCCCCGCCCAGGCCTCGGAGCCCGATCTGCGCGAGGCGCTCGTAGTGGCCGGCGACGTTCGCGACGTGCGCGAGACGACGGCACGCCAAATCCCGTACCGCCTGCTCTTGACCAAGGTCTATCCGCTGCGCACGCGCGTGACCGACTTCGCCTATGCCGAGTTGGCAAGGCTCGGATTGCCGCTGTTCCGCACCGCGCTCGTCGAGCGCTCGGCCTACCGCGAGATGTTCCTCAACGGCCAGCCGCCGACGGTCAGCGAAGCGGGGAAGGGGGCCGGGCTCGAGATCACCAACCTCATCGAAGAAATCAAAGCCATCGTGGCCGAACAAGAACCCGAACTCCGCAAGGCAGGCTGATCCATGAAACAGACCCGCGCACCCTTCATGCCCGTTACCCCCGACATCGACGATGATGCTCTCGAATCCCTGGCGCGCGACAAGGGCGTCGGCGCTCTGGTGAAACCCGTCGCCAATAGGGCAGGGGAGGCACCATCATCGCCGGCAAAGCCAGTGCCGTCATCATCAGCATCATCATCAATCACACAGGCGGCACCATCACCATCGAGCGAGGCCACGCCGCGCAGCCGCATGAAGTCGATCAACATCGAAATCCCCGACTACGCCTGGACGGACCTCAAGATCCGCGCCGCCAAGGAGCAGGTCAGCGTCCGCCACATCATCATGAGCGCTCTGAAAGGGCAGGGGGTAGAGATCAGCGATGCCGACATGATCGAGGACGGCCGTCGCCTACGGACATGATTGCGCAAGTGGCCAACAGCCCATTTGCCCAAATGTAGGTTTGCAGGACCACCATCGCTGATCAGAAACTATCTTCCTCCCCCACGTCGACTTGAAACACCCGAAGTGTCGCAACGCTGTTCAGGCATCAGCCAAGATGAATTCCCTTGGCACTTGGTGCAGCGAAACAGCTCGCTCGCATGGGCAAGCTCGAGATCGTCGGGAAGACGCGATCGGAGATAGCGGCTCTCCTTGTGACCGAAGCGCTTCTCGTGGCGGCATCGCAGGCAACGGACCGTAAAGCCGAGATGCCTCCGGCGGAGCAGCCCGAAGGTCAGGGGAGGGGTGATCTTTGGACGAACATAGGCATACACGGCCCTTTTGTTCTATATTTGTTCTGATAGGCTTGCAAGATCGATAGGCAGGAGCGGAGTCTCTGCCATAGATTGATGGATCAAGACCACATTATCGGCGTTAAAGTTGTCTCAAGGCACCATATTTGATATTGAGTGACAATCCTGATATGATGCCTCAAGACTTCATAAACAAGTTTAATGATGGCTCAAGGCAACATGGTAGCCCGTACGACACTCACATCTGCTCCGCCTTACCCCGTGGAGACCGCTCTGAAGACGCTCGGCGCGAACCTGCGCACGGCAAGACTCCGCCGTGGGCTGAGCGCTCAGGAGCTGGCCGACAAGATCGGGGTCGGGCGCTACACCGTCGCCGACGCCGAACGCGGCAAGCCATCGACCGCGATTGCCGTCTATCTGGCCATGCTCTGGGCCCTCGGGCTCATCGACCAGATGGCCCCCATTGCCGACCCCGCCGAGGACAAGGAAGGTCTCGCCCTCGCCATGGGCCGTGAGCGCAAACGCGCCCGCGCCAAGGAGACGCTCGACAATGACTTCTAAGCGCACGCCTCCCTGCTTCGTCTATATCTGGCTGCCGGGCGAGCTCGAGGCCGTAACGGCCGGCAAGTTCGAGCTCACGACCGATCGCAATGGCACGCCGCTCGGACGCTTCGTCTACGGCAAGAGCTACTTGGCGCGCGCGGACGCATTGCCCTTCGATCCCGTGCAGCTGGTGCTCTCCGACAAGGTCTACGAAACGACCGCGCTCAATGGCGTCTTCGGTGCGCTGCGCGATTCCAGTCCCGACTATTGGGGACGTCTCGTCATCGACCGCCATTACGCGCGCGCCGAATCCGACGAGATGACCTATCTCCTCGAGTCTCCGGACGACAGGGCAGGGGCCTTGGGCTTCGGTCTCGGCAAGGAACCGCCAGCACCCAAGCGGAAATTCAACCGCACTCTGGATCTTGCGAAGTTACAGGAAGCAGCCGACCTCATCATCGAGAATGGCAAGGCGGCGGGTCATGACGCCGAGCAGCTCGAAAAGCTCATGCTTCTCGGGACCTCCATGGGCGGCATGAGGCCGAAGGCTGTCGTTGAAGATGACGACGCGCTCTGGCTCGCCAAATTCAATCGTCCGACTGACCGATGGAACAATGCGCGCGTCGAACGGGCCATGCTCACGCTCGCCCGCGCCTGCGGGATCACGACCGCCGAAAGCAAGCTCGTGACGGTCGGAGACCGTGATGTGCTCATGGTCAAGCGCTTCGACCGCGAGAAAATCGAGAAAGGCTACACGCGCGCGCGCATGGCGAGCGCGATCACCTTGCTGCGCACCGATGACAACGTGCTCTCGCGTGGACGTTGGTCCTACGTTCTCCTGGCCGAGGAGCTGCGCCGCGCCACGGCCGATCCCAAGGCGAACGCGCACGAGCTCTTTCGCCGGATGACATTCAACGCCCTCGTCTCGAACATAGACGATCACCCGCGCAATCACGCCATCCTCGCCAAGGACAAGGATTGGAAGCTCTCGCCCGCCTATGACCTGACGCCGGCAACGCCCGTAAGCGAGGATCGGCGCGATCTTGCCATGGCCTGTGGAGATTACGGCCGTTGGGCGAATGCGGAGAACCTGCTCTCGCAGTGCCTGCGCTTCGCCCTCACGCGAGACGAGGCAGCTGCCATCATCGATGAGATGGAGAAGGTCGTCTCCGCCTCCTGGTACAAGACCCTGAAGGGCGAGGGTGTCTCGGAAGCAGACGCGACCCTCTTGAAGAGCGCGTTCGTATACCCTGGCTTCCGGCTCGCGGCGGCCGACCGCGCAGCCGCACCCGATGACGTGCCCCCGTCGATGGGCGCGAAGCCGGCGACCAAGAAGGCGTCGAACAGAAAACGCAAGGCGCGGTGAGCCATGGGCGCGCGTCGATCACCGCGCACTGTAGGAAAGGCCATGGGCCATGCCAGGACATAACCATTATCCCTGGTGTACCTGCGGCTGGTGCGTAAAGCACGGTATGGGCGTAGCCGCCCGTGCCAAGTTGACGATGGATTTCGACCGCTATTCTGCACGCCGCTTTCTCGAACAACACGGCGTGCTCAGAAGCCTGTCTGCCTGCTTCGTCGATCACAATGCGAAATGCCCGGAATGTGGTGCGGCCGTCTACTACTACGAAAACGCCGCCGGCAGCCGTGTATTCTTCGATGAACTCGGTCCCCCATGGCCCAAGCACCCCTGCACAGACAAAAAGCCCGACCGACGACCGAGATCGTCTGCCGAGATAAAGCCACTGACACCCCGGCCTCGCGGACTGATGCTCGAGCTCATCGAGAAAGCCAGTTTCGTGGCCGAGTGGCCGACCACTGGCCCTCGAGGAGATGCAGATGAAGCTTGGTCGCTCATCCACGTTCTCGACGTTGAGAGGTCGGGCTTCCTCAGCACCGTTAGGGCAGAATTCCTCGGCGCGGATCCGCGGCGAAGGATCAAGTTCACGTTCAAGATCGG
>JAKAXS010000561.1 GCA_021816505.1 Pseudomonadota bacterium | reverse complement strand
CTGCCGCACTGCCTGCCGGAGCGGTTCGGAGGACAGCGCCGGCAGATCCAGAACGCGACAGCGCGATCTGATCGTCGGCAGCAATCGCCCGGGCTCGGATGTCAGCAACAGGAATATGGTCCGCACCGGCGGCTCCTCGAGTGACTTCAGGAGCGCATTCGCCGCGTTGGGATTGAGATCGTCCGCCGTATCCACGATGACGACCCGCCACGCATCCTCACCGCTGCTGAGGCCGAGGAAGTTTCGCAACCGCCGCACCTCGTCGATCGAGATGGACGCGCCGAAGCGCTTGGCCTTGGTGTCGTACGTGCGCCGAAGCACCAGCAGACCCGGATGCGACAGCGCGCGCACCTGTCGCGTCGCCGGCGACTCTTCCGCTGTCGCCAGCGACTGCGCGAACTGATCGCGATCATGCGGGTCGCTCAGCACATGACGCGCAAGGCGATAGGCCAGCGTCGCCTTGCCGATGCCCTCCGCACCTGCAATCAGCCATCCGTGATGCATGCGTCCGGTCGCGAACTCTTCCGCCAGCTGCCGCTCGACGGCTTCGTGGCCGAACAGCGCCTTCGTGTGTCGCGGATGCGGAAAACCGTCGAGCCTGTCGGACTCCGGAAGCGCCTCGATTTCCTGCAGCGCTGGTGCGCGCGCCATCGCTAGGCAATCCCCAACGCCCGCTCGGCGGCCGCGTACACGCGTTCGGCCACGGCGTCCTCGCTCCCCGAACCGTCGATGACGACGCAACGGCGAGGATCCTTCTTCGCCAGATCGAGAAATCCGCGCCGCAGCGTTTCGTGGAACGACAGTTCCCGTCCCTCGAAACGATCGGGATGCTCGCGCTTCTCCGTTCCCGCCGCCCGCCGCGCCGCCGCACGCGCCAGCCCAGCCTTGACGTCCATGTCGATCAGCAGCGTGAGGTCGGGCCGCGTCGCCCCGATCACCGCGCGTTCCAGTGCATCGAGAACGTCGGCGCTCACGTCGGCGGCATAGCCCTGATAGACGCGCGTGGAATCCATGAAGCGGTCGCAGATCACCCACGCACCCGCGCTCAACGCCGGGCGGATCGCGACGTCGAGATGATCGGCACGCGCCGCGGAAAAGAGCAGCGCCTCGGAAAGCGCGCCGTGCGCCGGCGTTGCCGGGTCGAGCAGCAGAGACCGAACGCGTTCCGCGAAGGGCGAGCCGCCCGGCTCACGCGTCAACACAGTGGGGATGCCGGCCTTCTGCAGTCGCGCGGCGAGGCGGCGTGCCTGGGTCGATTTTCCCGAGCCCTCGCCGCCCTCGAAAGTGATGAACTTGCCTGATGCACCTGCCATGTTTCGACGTATGACGGTCCATGCGCCCAAGCGCAATCCAAAACGCTAGTTGCGGTCGAGAAGCCCGGAAACATAGCGGACGGCCATCACCGCCAGCGTGTCGACGCCGCGCCGCAGTATGCCGCCGCTGTCGACATCTTCCGCCACGTAGAGCGGGGCTTCGCTGACCGCCCTGTTGGGCGTCGTAACGCGCAGCATGGCGACCTGCTCGCCCTTCTTCAACGGAGCCTTCAGCGGGCCCTGATAGACGATTTCCGCGCGCAACTTCGGATTGGGCGGGAAACGCGGCAGCACGACCATCACGTCGCCTTTGCCGGTCAGCGGAACATAGAAGCGTTCGCCGCCCCACACCCGCGCATGGCCCACCTGCTCGCCATCGTCGAACAGCTTGAAGCGTGCGGAGCTGTTGAAGCCCCAGTCGATCATGCGCTTGGCTTCGTCGCGCCGGTCCTTCTCGTTGGCGAGACCCATCACCACCGCCACCAGCCGGCGCCCGTCGCGCACGGCGGAGGCCACGAGACCGTATCCCGCCTCGGATGTGTGTCCGGTCTTCAAGCCGTCGACACCCATGTCGAGGCTCAGCAGCGGGTTGCGATTGTAGAACTTGTGCTTGCGGTAGGCGAACTCGCGCTGGCCGAACACTTTGTAGTGCTCGGGATACTCGCGGATCAGGAACATGGCGAGCGTCGCGAGTTCTCGCGCGGTCATCTGCTGGCCGGGATTGTGCAAACCTGTCGAGTTGGCAAAGGTCGCCTTCTTGAGGCCGATCCGTCTCGCCTCCGCGGTCATCATTTCCGCGAACTTGGCCTCGGTGCCGCCAAGGGCTTCGGCCACGGCGATGCACGCGTCATTGCCGGACTGCACCACGATGCCCTGGATCAGTTCGTCGACGCGCGCCTTGGTGTTGATCGGCACGAACATGGCAGACGTGCCGGAGGGCGCGCCACCCGTTCGCCACGCGTTCTCGCTCATGAGGAACTCATCCTCAGGCTTCACCTTGCCGTCCTTCATGGCCTTGAACAGCACGGCCAGCGTCATCAGCTTGCTCATGCTCGCCGGGTAGACGAGTTCGTCCGCCGCCTGCTGATACACGACTGCTCCGCTATCGTGATCGATCAGGATGGCGTTTTTCGCCTTCGACGAAAGCTCGCCCTGCGCCAGCGCGAGCGACGGCGCGCACAACAGCACCGCCATCACGATCGCAATGATCGCGTGCATCGGAGCAGTCACGATCCGAGTGATGAATCTATTTGCAGCCACGGAGGAACTATCGTTGGCCGCAACAGCCGCTGTCAACGGCTATGGCGTGCTCGCTATCACCGCCGCCGGGAGCCCTTGACCGCCTCGCGATGCGCGAACGGTGACCACATCTCCTCCACCTGTGCCGGTGGCTCCTGTACCGGTGACAAGTCAGGCTCGGCGGGACGGTCG
>JAKAXS010000053.1 GCA_021816505.1 Pseudomonadota bacterium | reverse complement strand
TAGACGCCCTGCATCTCGAACTGGCGGAGCACGGCGAGCCCGTACGCCGTGACCGAAGCGCCGATGCGGGGAATGACGGCGTCGAAGCGGGGAAGCGATTGTCCGCCGTAGCGCAGCACCGGGTTGTTCGACGTGATGTTGACGTGCACCCGCAGCGTGTTGATGACGTCGAGGGAGTGCCCCCGCGCCTCCGCCGCCTCCACGAGCCGCCGATGCGTGTAGAGCTTAGGATTTCGCGCGAGCATCGCCAGGCGCATCGAACCGTCCTGTCGGCGCTAGCGATTGCGCTTTGGCTGCCCGTCGCCCATCAGCCCTGCGGCCGCCGGCGGGGGCGGCCCGCGCTTCGGGCGTGACGCAGCCGGCTCCGCGTCGGTCCTATCGACGCCACCGCCCGCCGAGGCCGCCGGTGGTGCCGACGACCGTTGCCGCGGCACGGGAGCAGGTGCGGACTGAGCAGTGCCGCCGCCGGCGCTCGCCGGTGGCGGCGCACCGCGGGGCCTTCCGGTCGGCACCGGATCGCCGCTGGTTCTTCTGGACGGGACGGGATCGTAGGCGTCGCTGTCCGGCAGTTCGTCGCCGGGACTGGGAAGTGGATTTGGGCGCGCCGAGCGCGCGCCCAGCTCCCGGTCGGCCGACCAGCGGCCGATGAAGTAGCCCGCGACGACGGCGGCAATCACCACCAGCGCGAGGAGAAGAAGTTGGGTAGCCGTCATGACGGTATCTCAGCCGAAATCGCGGGGCTGGGCGATTGGCCGCCAGCGCACGTGGAAGTCTAGACGGACAGCCAGACGCACGCGAGTGGCATTCGCGCGCAGACTGGCCAAATGATCCTTCAGGATGGCTTAGAGGGCGAGCTTGACCTTGGTCACCGGTACGTCGGGCACCAGTTCACCCTCGATCGTCTGTGCGTCGAGCTGCGGGTCGATGGATGCGTACGTCAGCCATGCCATGGCGCTGATGGCCACGGTCAGAATCGCGATACCGATTGCGGTCCGCTTGAGGAACCAGCCCAGGGAGATGGGAGAAAGCGCGATCTGCGGCAGACCGTCAGCCGGCGAATTGGTCGACATGTAGCCCCTCGTGGCCGATGCCTGCAGGATGCGGCACCAGTATTTTTGTTGAACGCTGCGTTCCCCCGTGACGGCCTCGCAGCCGCCAAATCAACGCAAGAGGCACTTGGATGCGTGAGCGCGGAGATATGGTCAAGGGCGCCGTGACAATGCCGTTAGTTTTCGCGACCATGCGTGCCCTTCGCGCCACGTTCATATTGGTCTAACTCGTTGGCGCAACTCAGTTATCAAGGAATTGTTCAGACTGTCTGCGTACGCCTCCTCAGCGGCAGCCGTTCGCCGCACAGGCGAGACGGCCGCGCGCTGAGATGATAGCCAGAACGGTGTCGGCACGACGGGCGGACGTGGCTTTCTTTGGGACGGTTTGATGGACGGCGCAGGGCAACAGACAACGGATACCCGCAACATTTCGACGACCGTCCGCCGGACGGTGGCGATCGTTGCCCTGGCGAACCTCGCGTACTTCTGCGTCGAATACGCCGTCGCGCTCGCGATCGGCTCCGTCTCGCTATTCGCCGACAGCATCGACTTTCTCGAGGACGCTTCGATCAATCTCCTGATCCTCGTCGCGTTCGGCTGGAGTGCTGCACGCCGGCGTCTCGTGGGGTTCGTGCTGGCGGCGCTGATCCTCATGCCGGGCATCGCCGCGCTGTGGACGGTCTACCTCAAGTTCTACGATCCCTCCGTGCCCGAGCCGTTCGCTCTCACGGTCACGGCGGCCGGCGCCTTTGCCGTCAACTTGATGTGCGCGTTGCTCCTGGCGCGCACACGACATCAGGGTGGGGCCTTGATGACGGCGGCTTTCCTGTCCGCGCGCAACGACGTGGCCGCCAACGTCGCCATCATCGCCGCCGGCTTAGCGACGTTCGCGCTGGGCAGCATGTGGCCGGACATCGTGGTGGGGCTGGCGATCGCCGCGCTCAACGCGACGTCAGCCTGGGAAGTCTACGAGGCTGCAACCGAAGAAACGGACGAACATCCGCGAAGCTGAGTGCGACGCACTGATGCAGACCTGCGACATTTGTGGTGCAATCCTGCGACATACTTGGCGTGATCATTGAGTAGGCAGCGAAAACTGAGGCTTTGCTGAGATTCTGCGCAGCAATTGCCCGTCTTGCGGGCTTGTCGCGCGTGTGATTCTCCGTCAGCCTGAGGTCAAGAGCAAAAAGCACCGAAGCAGGGAAGGTACGCCCGAAGAGAATGTTGCCCGCCAACAACGGGCGATCAACTCATACCGGGGTGCCAAAGATGATCGAAATTCTTGTTTCCGTCTGCTTCATCACCGACCCGTCGAAGTGCAAGGAAGTCCACCTGACCTATGCCGCCGACTCAGTCACGCCGCATCAATGCATGATGTTCGGACAGGCTGAGATCGCGAAATGGTCGGCCGGACACCCGAAGTGGCGCATCGACAAGTGGAAATGCCAGCGTCCGGGTCAGGTCGCCAAGATTTAAACGAGCCGCAAGACGTTCCACCTTCGCACCTGCAAGCGATGTGACGAGGCGCCCCCGAGTTTCCGGGACGCCGTGCGACAGCGGGAAGATCCGTCTCCCGCACAGATTTGAAATCGCGCGCTCAGCCCGCGCGGCCCCGCCTCACGCGGGGCGTCCGCACACGCCGCAAATCGCGCGACGGAAGTGGCGCTGTCATTCGTTTCATCCTGTGTTAGAGGAACGGCCGCTGCGCGCTAGGCGCTCAGCTGACACCTCAGTTCAGGAGGAACGGAATGAATCGTATTATCGCTGCCGCGCTGCTGGGCGGCCTTCTCGCAACGCCCGCATTGGCGCTGGACGCCAAGGTCGAGGAAGCGGTGAAGACGTTCGCTGCAGTCGAAAACGATCCCGCGAAGCTTCAGGCCTACTGCGACATGGGCAAGACCATGGAAGAAGTGGGTGACGACGAGAAGAAGCTTGAAGCTGCCGACAGCAAGATCGACGGTTACTTCAAGACGCTCGGCCCCGAGTTCGAGACTGCGTGGAATTCCGGCGAGAACGTGAAGGAAGACAGCGCTGAGGCCAAGGCGCTTTCCGACGCGCTGGACAAGCTCGACGAGAAATGCGGCGGCGGCGCGCCTGAAGGCGAAAAGAAGTAATCGCGCGCACGCGATCAAGTCTCAAAATGGAAACGGCACCGGTTCGCTGACGAACCGGTGCCGTTCTTTTATCCGATGGCGCTGCCCTACGACTTGGCCCTGACGTAGCTGCCGGGTGCGTCTTCGATTACGCCGATGTTGGTGCCCGGCTCTCGCGGCTCGATGCGCGGGCCCGACTGCTTGGCGAGCCACGCCGCCCAGTGCGGCCACCATGAGCCCGGGTGCTCCTTGGCGAACTTGAGCCAGTCATCCAACGTGTCTGCGGACGCCTTGTGGTTCGTCCAGTACTGATACTTCACCTTGTCCGGGGGATTGACGACCCCGGCGATATGACCTGAGCCCGCCAGTACGAACTCGACCGGCCCGCCGAACTGCTGGGCGCCGATGTAGACCGACTGCGCCGGGGCGATGTGATCCTCGCGCGTCGCCAGCTCATACACGGGCAGCTTCACATTCTTCAGGCTGAGCTTGGTTCCGCCCATCGTCAACTGCCCGCGCGACAGCTTGTTCTCCAGATAGAACTCGCGCAGGTAGAAGTTGTGGTTGGCCGCGGCCATGCGCGTCGAGTCCTGGTTCCAGAACAACAGGTCGAACGGGAACGGCTTCTTGCCCAGCATGTAGTTGTTGACGATGTACGGCCAGATCAGGTCGCGCGGCCGCATCATGTTGAACACGTTCGCCATGCGCGAGCCGTCGAGATAGCCGCGTTCGGCCATCATCTCTTCCAGCGCCGTCAGCTGCGCGTCGCCGGTGAACAGCAGCAGGTCGCCGGCCTTGGTGAAGTCCACCTGCGTCGTGAGGAACGTCGCCGACTTGACGGGCGTTTCCCCGCGCGCCGCGAGATAGGACAGCGCCGTGCCGACCAGCGTGCCGCCGACACAGTAGCCCAGAATATTGATCTGCTTGGTGTCGGCCTCGCGCTTCACCGCGTCCGTTGCGGTCAGCACGCCTTCCGTCATGTAGTCTTCGAACGTCTTGTGCGACAGCGAGCTGTCCGGGTTGACCCACGACACCAGGAACACCGAGAAGCCCTGATCGACGGCATACTTCACGAAGCTCTTCGTCGATGTGAGGTCGAGGATGTAGTACTTGTTGATCCACGGCGGCACGATCAACAGCGGGACCTCGTGCACCTTCTCCGTCGTCGGCGCGTATTGGATCAGCTGCAGCACGTCGTTCTGGAACACGATCTTGCCGGGCGTCGTCGCCAGGTTCTTGCCCACCTCGAACGCGCTGATGTCCGTCTGGCTGATCTTCAGCAGATCGCCCGACCGCTCCATGTCGTTGACGAGCTGCGTCATGCCCTGCACGAGATTGCGCCCGTTGGTGGCACACGTCTCGCGAACGACCTCCGGATTCATCAGCGGCACGTTCGACGGCGACATCGCGCTGGAGATCTGCCGGAAATAGAACTCGGCCTTCTGCCGCGTGCGCTCGTCCAGCCCCTCGGTCTTGTCGAGCACGTCTTCCGCCCAATGCGTGGTGAGCAGGTAGGCTTGCTTCCAGAAGTCGAAATACGGGTTGGCCGACCACTCCGGGTCCTTGAAGCGATTGTCGGACGGCTCCGGCACCACGAGCGGGCGAACCTCTTCGCCCATCATGCGCCGCATCGTATTGCTCCACAGCTCCATGTAGGAGCGCATCAGGTCGCCCTGGGCTTCCATCAGCTTGACCGGCTCGGTCATCCACTGTTGCGCGATGTCGGTTACGGTCTGCGCCGCCATCGACGCTTCGCTGGCGGCGGAGTAGGGGCTCACCTGCGCGTCGGGCCGCGTCAGCATGTGATTCACGACACGCCCGCCCTCCTCGAAGAGCTTGAGCATGTTGCGCGCGAATTCTTCAGGATCGCCTACGCGATAATTGGGGGCGCCATTCGGTGTATCGGAGGATGAAGACGTCGTTCCGGCCATGGTTGATCGGCTCATTCTTTCTGAGCTGTCACGCCGGCGGCATCACCGTTGAAGGAGTGGTCGCAAGCGTGGTGCTCGTTTCTCTCCCAGAGGCAGTCGTTGGTCGTCTGCCCTTACCTATTTGACTATTGAAAGCTTACGCTTCAGTCAATCGTCAGCATTCGGAGCCCGCCCGTCTTTACCCCGGTTAACGGCTGTTTGGATCACGCCGGAGGCACTGCGCTGGGCCGCAGCCGACAGACGAACCGCCATGTGTTCATTTGCGTTAGAGCCTTCCCTTGCATCGGGTTTTCCCCGATCCACCAGTCTGGCGGCAGGCCTCAACGCTGGACGAAAGCGCCTCTCAAGGCGTAAACAGCACGCTTCGGGTGCCCTACTTAAGACCTAGGCGCACGCTTCAATAACTCAGCAGCTTTCAGCGCGAGATATAAGGCCGTGATCGAAGATTTCCACCGCATCAAGCGTCTGCCGCCCTACGTATTCGCCGAGGTCAACCGGCTGAAGGCGGCTGCCCGCGCGCGTGGCGCCGACATCATCGATCTGGGCATGGGCAACCCGGATCTGCCGACACCCCAGCACATCGTCGACAAGCTGGTGGAGACGATCGCGAAGCCGCGCACGCATCGATACTCGGCCTCGAAAGGCATACCCGGTCTGCGCCGCGCGCAAGCCGCGTACTACGAGCGCCGCTTCGGCGTGAAGCTCAATCCCGAAACGCAGATCGTCGCCACCTTGGGGTCCAAGGAAGGCTTCGCCAACATGGCGCAGGCGATCACCGCGCCCGGCGACGTGATCCTGGTGCCGAACCCCACGTATCCGATCCACGAATTCGGTTTTCTGATTTCCGGCGCCGCCATGCGCCACATTCCGGCCGGCACCGGAGATGAATTCCTGTCCGCGGTCGACAAGGCCGTGCGCCACTCGATCCCGCGCCCGCTGGCGATGGTGCTGTCCTACCCGTCGAATCCGACGGCGATGACGGCCAGCCTCGAGTTCTACAAGGCCGCCGTCGAGTTGGCGAAGAAGCTCGACCTGATCATCCTGTCCGACATCGCCTACTCGGAGATCTATTTCGACGGCAATCCGCCGCCGTCCGTGCTGCAGGTCCCCGGCGCGATGGACGTGACGGTCGAGTTCACGTCGCTGTCGAAGACCTACAACATGCCGGGCTGGCGCATGGGCTTCGCCGTCGGCAACGAACGCCTGATCGGCGCATTGGCGCGCGTGAAATCCTATCTCGACTACGGCGCCTTCACGCCCATCCAGGTTGCGGCGACCGCGGCCCTCAACGGCCCGCAGGATTGCGTGGAAGAGATCCGCAAGACCTACCAGCAGCGCCGCGACATTCTCGTCGACAGCTTCGGCCGGGCCGGCTGGAAGATTCCGCCGCCGCCCGCCACGATGTTCGCCTGGTGCCCGGTGCCCGAGCAGTTCAAGGCCATCGGCTCAGTCGAATTCGCCAAGCTTCTCATAGAGAAAGCCGACGTCGCCGTGTCGCCGGGCCTGGGCTTCGGTGAATATGGCGAAGGCTTCGTCCGCATCGCGCTGGTCGAGAACGAACACCGCATTAGGCAAGCCGCCCGGTCGATCAAGAAGTTCCTCGCCCAGGGACCAGAAACGTTGCATAACGTCATCCCAATCCCCCAAAAAGCTAGCCGATAAGCCTTACAACTCATTCTATGAATAAGCCTCTCACCCTCGGGGTCGCCGGATTGGGCACGGTCGGGTCCGGCCTCCTACGCCTGATCGCCTCCCACGCCGACAAGCTCGCCGAAGCCGCCGGACGACCCATCGTCGTCACGGGCGTATCCGCGCGCACCAAGTCGAAACCTCGCGGGCCCGAGACGGCCAAGGCGCGCTGGTTTCCCGATCCCGTCGCCCTGGCGACAGATCCGGGCATCGACGTCTTCGTCGAGCTGATTGGCGGCGACGACGGCGTGGCGAAGGCCGCGGTCGAGGCCGCCTTGAAGGCCGGCAAGCACGTGGTCACGGCCAACAAGGCGCTGCTCGCCAAGCACGGTATCGAGCTGGCGAAGCTCGCCGAGAAAAACGGCGTTGCGTTGAATTTCGAGGCCGCGGTCGCGGGCGCCATCCCCGTCATCAAGACGCTGCGGGAGTCGCTCGCCGCCAACGAGGTGCGCCGCGTCTACGGCATCCTCAACGGCACCTGCAATTACATCCTGACGCGCATGGAGGAGGAGCACCTCTCCTTCGACGCCGCGTTGAAGGAAGCGCAGGAGAAGGGCTACGCCGAATCCGATCCGACGTTTGATGTCGGCGGTTTCGATGCGGCCCACAAGCTCGCGCTGCTGACCAGCCTCGCGTTCGGCACCAAGGTCGCCTTCGAGGAAATTCACGTCGAGGGCATTCAGCAGATCACCGCCGCCGACATCAAGGCGGCCGCCGAACTCGGCTACTGCATCAAGCTGCTCGGCGTCGCGACGCAAACGGAAAGCGGCATCGAAGCGCGCGTGAACCCCACGTTCGTGTCGATGGACAGCGCGATCTCGGAAGTCGACGGCGTGACGAACTGCGTCGCCCTCGACAGCGACTTCGCCGGCACGCTGCTGCTCGTCGGCGCGGGCGCCGGTTCGTCGGCCACGGCATCCTCGGTCGCCAGCGACATTCTGGATATCGCGCGCGGTATCGTCCGCCCGCCGTTCGTGCGCCCCGTCGCCAGCCTGAAGCCGCACAAGCGCGCCAAGATCGGCGCGCATCAGGGCGCCTACTACGTGCGCCTCTCCGTCATGGACAAGCCCGGCGCCATGGCCGGCATCACCAAGCGCATGGGCGACCGCAACGTCTCGCTCGAAAGCATCGTGCAGCGCCGTCCGCGTATTCCGCCTTCGGCTGCAGGCGACACCACGCCGACGGCCAACACGGCCGCGCCTGTCATACTGGTGACGCACGAGACGACCGAGAAAGCCATTCGCGAGGCTCTGGCCGCAATCGAAAGCGACGGCAACGTCGCCGAGCGGCCGCAGCTCATCCGCATCGAGGAATTGTAAGCGAGCGCGCGTCTCGCGCGTCGCGATGACACGTTGGACACCCCAGAGGAGGGGACATGGCACTGGAAACGCATAATGGTGGCCTGGAGCGCGTGCTCGTTCTTGAGGTGGCGCGCGTGACCGAGGCGGCGGCCATCGCAGCCGCCCGCTTCCGTGGCCGCGGCAACGAGAAAGCGGCCGACAAGGCCGCCGTCGACGCCATGCGCCGCGAACTCGCCCTGTGCGACATCCGCGGCACCGTCGTCATCGGCGAAGGCGAGATGGACGAAGCGCCGATGCTTTACATCGGCGAGAAGGTCGGCTCGGGCAACGGCCCGGAAGTCGATATCGCCGTCGACCCGCTGGAAGGCACCACGATCTGCGCCAAGTCGATGCCGAACTCGCTTGCGGTGCTGGCCATCTCGGAGCGCGGCGGCCTGCTGCATGCGCCCGACATGTACATGAACAAGATCGCGATCGGCCCCGGCTATCCCGACGGCGTCGTCGATCTCGACGCGCCGCATATCGAGAACATCCAGAACCTGGCGAAGGCCAAGGGCGTGCCGGTGTCCGAAATCACGGCCTGCATCCTCGATCGCCCGCGCCACGCCGAACTGATCAAGGCCGTACGCGCCGCCGGCGCCGGCGTGCAACTGATCCCGGACGGCGACATCGCCGGCGTGATCTGGACGACGGACCCGCGCGAGACCGGCATCGACATCTACATGGGTTCCGGCGGCGCTCCCGAAGGCGTGCTGGCGGCGGCCGCGCTGCGCTGCATCGGCGGGCAGATCCAGGGCCGCCTGATGCCCTCGAACGCGGAAGAAACGGCGCGTGCCGCCAAGATGGGCATCACCGACATCAACCGCAAATTCCTGCTGGAGGACATGGCGTCGTCCGACGTCATTTTCTCGGCCACCGGCATCACCGACGGCTCGCTGCTCGATGGCGTGCAGTTCAACGGCGATTTCGCCGAAACCGAGACGGTGGTGATGCGTTCCAAGACCGGCACCGTCCGCCGCATCAAGACCTCGTTCCGCAACGTCGGCACGCGCTACATCGGTTGACAAGCGTGGCTTCCTCTCCCCGTGAAGGAGGGGGAGAGGGAACTAAGCGTACATCGCAGCGGAAAGCCTGGTCGCGTTTAGCTGGGCAATCGCGGCGCGACCCAGCACCCGCTCACCCTGCCAAGCCCTTCTTGCGCATGATCGTCACCAGCTGGTCGCCGACATACCCCAGCTGCGCGGCGACCAGGCCGCCGACGAGCAGCAGCCCCGGCCAGGAGACTTCGCTCAGTCGAAGCAGGTTGCCCCGGCCATAGGCCCACGCCACGAACCCCGTCGCGATCGCGTAGATGATGAAGGCGTTGGTCGATTGCCGGCGCCCCTGGGGATCGGGCGCGTCGTGCGGATCGAGAACCCTTGGCGCGACGACGAACAGATACACGGCCTGGAACAGAACGCAGGCCAGGAACAGCGGCAGCGCCAATTCCAGTTTCAGCACCAGGGCGGCGCCGCCAAGAAGCACCAGGGCCGTCATGGCGATCATCCAAAGCCCGCGCATGGTCTCCGCTCGAGGTGGCGGCTTTGCGCCGATCGCCGCGATCGCGCGATCGATCAGCATCCCGGTCAGCGTGGCGCGCGCGGCCACCACGCCGGCAAAGACATAGAACGCCCCGACGAGGCGCAATGCGATGTCCACGACGTCCACGAGACTGCCCCATGCCCTGACCCTTGGCGCAGCATTGAACGAAGGTCGACGCCCGGCAAGCGTCGAGTTACGGGGACATGAGACGGACAGTCGTCTTATGATGCGCGGATGCAGAGGCCGCACCGGAGGGAAATACAATGAAAGCGATCAAGATTTCGAAGCCCGGCGGTCTGGATCGCCTGCACGTCGCCGAGATCACCGCAGCCGCCGCGCCCGCTGCCGGAGAGATCCGCGTCCGCCTGCATGCGAATTCGCTCAACTATCACGACTATGCCGTCGCTGCCGGCGCCATTCCCACCGAAGACGGCCGCATCCTCATGTCCGACGGTGCCGGCGTCGTCGATGCCGTGGGAGAGGGCGTCACCGCGTTCAAGGCGGGCGACAATGTCGTCTCCTGCTTCTTTCCTTACTGGCAGGACGGCGTTCCGCCGCACGGCAACTTCAGCCACGTCCCCGGTGACGGGCTCGACGGCTACGCGCGCGAGGCCGTCGTCACGCCCGCGCACTGGTTCACGCTTGCCCCGAAAGGGTGGAGCCACACGGAAGCCGCCACGCTTCCCTGCGCGGCACTCACGGCCTGGCGTGCCCTCGTCGTCGAGGGCGGCCTCAAAGCCGGCGAAAGCGTCCTGATACTCGGCACGGGCGGCGTCGCCATCTTCGCACTGCAGATGGCAAAGGCCATGGGGGCCAGCGTGATCATCACGTCGTCGTCCGACGCGAAGCTGGAACGTGCCCGGGCGCTGGGTGCCGACCACACCATCAACTACAAGAGCGATCCCGCTTGGGGCGAGACCGTGCGCAAATGGACCGGCAAGCGCGGTGTCGATCACGTGCTGGAGATCGGCGGCCCCGGCACGCTGCCGCAATCGATCACCGCCTGCCGCGTGGGCGGCCACATCTCCATGATCGGCATCTTCACCGGCATAACGGGTGAAGTGCCGACCCTCGCGATGATGGCGAAGCAGATCAAGCTGCAGGGCATCATCGTCGGCAGCCGCCGGCATCAGCAGGAGATGATCCGCGGGCTGGAAGCGACGGGCATCCGTCCCGTCATCGACAAGACCTTCGCCTTGGCGGCACTGGGCGATGCTTTCCGCTACGAGGAGCAGGCCCAGCACTTCGGCAAGATCTGCGTGGAGATGTAGTGCCGCGAAGCTGCCGGACATGCCGGTGCCGCCCCAAACCGCCTTGATCGGGACAGCGGATCATGTCTCTATCCGCTCAAATCGCCGGACGAAC
>JAKAXS010000560.1 GCA_021816505.1 Pseudomonadota bacterium | reverse complement strand
TCCGATCTAGATTCCGAACCTGCAAGTGTCGGCGCACATCGTCGAAGTCGGCGTGCCGACGTTGTGGTGGCGTTCCGTCGGGTCCACGCACACCGCCTACTCGACTGAAACGTTCCTCGACGAGCTGGCAGCGCTCAGCGGCACGGACCCGCTCGAAATCCGCCGCCAGCTGCTGACCAAACACCCGCGTCATCTCGGCGTCTTGAACCTTGCTGCCGAGAAGGCCGGCTGGGGTTCGCCTCTGCCGGAAGGCCGGGCGCGCGGCCTTGCCGTACACGAAAGCTTCAAGAGCTTCGTCGCGCAAGTCGTGGAGGTTTCGCTCGGCGAGGACGGCCTGCCGAAGGTCGAACGTGTCGTCTGCGCGGTCGATTGCGGCATCGCGATCAACCCGGAGATCATCAAGGCGCAGATGGAAGGCGGGATAGGCTACGGTCTTTCGGGCACGCTGTACGGCGCGGTCGATCTCGACAACGGCGTCGTGCGCCAATCCAATTTCCACGACTACCGCGTGCTGCGCATCAACGAGATGCCGAACGTCGAAGTCTACATCGTGGCGTCGGACGAAAAGCCGACCGGCGTTGGCGAGCCCGGCGTTCCGCCGATCGCACCCGCCGTTGCCAACGCATGGGCCAAGCTGACCGGGCAACGCGTTCGCGACTTGCCTTTCTCCCGCTTCGTACCGAACGTTTGAGGGCCAGATGCAGCTTAAAACCATAGCCCTCCTCGCACTCGCCCCTGCACTCATCGCCGGCAGCGTCTTTGCGCAATCCGACAGCAAGACCGAAGGCGAGGCGCTGATGCCCGTCAGTGCCTTCGCCGACATCAAGGAGGAGAAGGAACGCTCCGTCGCCTTGTTCAACGAAGCAGGGAAGGTGATCACCCATGCGCGGTGCGTGAATTGTCATCCGAGGACCGACCGTCCCCTCCAGGGCGAGGACATGCGCCCGCATCAGCCGCTCGTGGTACGCGGGCCGGACGGTTTCGGCGCGACCGGGATGCGTTGCACCACCTGCCACGGACCGACCAACGTGGACCACGCCAAGCTTCCGGGCCATCCGCTGTGGCACCTCGCACCCATCGAGATGGCGTGGGAGGGTAAGAAGCTCGGCGAGATCTGCGAGCAGATCAAGGATCAGAAGCGCAACGGCGGCAAAACCATCGATCAGATCGTCGAACACATGGCGGAAGATAGTCTGGTCGGTTGGGGATGGGCGCCCGATCGCGGACGCACTCCGGCACCCGGCACGCAAAAGGAGTTCGGCGCCCTGATCAAAGCCTGGGCCGACACCGGCGCCGTGTGCCCCGCGACGTGATGAGCGAGTTGGCCCACGAATTTGTCGTGCGTGGCGACGCCGTCCCGTTTTAGTTTGCCGGTATGACGACCGCCCCAATTCCAGTCCATGCCGTGCTCCTTGCAGCCGGCTCGTCGACACGCTTCGGCGCCGAGAACAAGCTTCTGGCGCTCGTCGAAGGACAACCGCTGGTCGCGCGAACGGCGTCGCGCCTGCTCGCGACGAACGTATCCGGCGTTGTCGCCGTCGTCGCTGCTGGCGCCGAGGGTGAAGCGGTAGCCGCTGCCTTGAATGGCTACCCCGTGCAGATCGCCGTCAATCCACACGCATCACGCGGTATCGGCGCGTCGATCGCGTGCGGTGCTTCAGCGCTCGCAGACACGAGTGCCGGCATCATGATCATACCCGGTGATATGCCGTCGCTCGATCCAGCGCTGCTGAACCGGCTGATAGCGGCTTTTCAAGCCGACCGCAGCGACAAGATCGTTCACCCCGTGACGCAAGCCGGCGAGCAGCGCAACCCGGTGATCTGGCCTGCCTGGGCACGTCCCGATCTTCTGCAGCTTGATGATGCGAAAGGCGGAAAGAAGCTCCTCGCCCAGCACCTCTCGCGCACGCTGACCCTGGCAGCCAGCCACGACGGTGTATTCGAGGACATCGATACGAGAGACGATCTCGAACGGTTTGCGAACCGCGAGGCCTAAGCTGGCCTCAGCCTGTGCGCATCAGGCCGTAAGCCCACGCCACCGTGAAGGCGCCCAACCCACCGGCGATGGTGAGCAGCGACGAGGTGCCTGTCATGAGCGAATGGAGGAAGTACCCCATCCCGAGCATGGCGAGCACTACAATGATTAGAGCTTCGATCGCAGAGCCCATTTTCCTCAATCTCCCAACACGTTTCTTGTGAATCGCAAGTTCGCCCAGACGCATCGACACCGTCAATAGGGAACCGCATAAACTTAGGCCCTCTCTCCGCGAGGAGAGAGGGCTATATCGCGTCGTGCTTCACTGGGACTGGGGCTCAGGCTCGCGACCCAAGCTCCCGGTGCGCCGGAATGTCACTTCTTCTTCTTGACCGTCACCTTGAAGGAGATCTCAGCCTTCTTCTTCTCCTTGCCGGCTCGCGTGATCGTCGCGCCGCACTTCACCGTGGAAGAAAAGCCCTCGATCCTGCAGGTCTTGGTGTTCACCGTGAAGTCCAAGTCGCGCTTGTTATCCAGGCGATTGATATCGACCGGATCGTCTTCCGTGAGATCCTTGTCGATCAGCTCGATCTTCACCTTGTGCTCACCGGCCGAGACGGCCTTCGTGGCCTTCCAGTTCGGCTTGAAGTTCGCGTCCTTCACGACCGGAGTCGTCTCCGTCGACCCATCGATCGTGATGCGCGCGAAGAAGTCACCGCCGGACAGCTCGTCCACCTTGTCGAGCGCTTTCACACTCGTGATCGCAACGGTG
>JAKAXS010000052.1 GCA_021816505.1 Pseudomonadota bacterium | reverse complement strand
GCAGATCTGGCGCAGCTTCTCGAGGTAGCCGACCGGCGGCACCACGACGCCCGTGGAACCAGCCATCGGCTCGACGATGACGGCGGCAATGGTCGAGGCGTCGTGCAGCGCGACGAGGCGCTCCAGATCATCGGCCAAGTGCGCGCCCCACGTCGGCTGGCCGCGCGAGAAGGCCATGTGCTCGTGGCTGTAGGTGTGCGGCAGGTGATCGACGCCCGGCATCATCAGCGGCGCGAACATCTTGCGGTTGGCCACCATGCCGCCCACCGAGATGCCGCCCATGCCGACGCCGTGATAGCCACGCTCGCGGCCGATGATGCGGAAGCGGCTCGCTTCACCCCGTGCGCGGTGATAGGCGACGGCGATCTTGATCGCGGTGTCCACCGACTCCGAGCCGGAGTTGGTGAAGAACACCTGATCGAGGCCGGCCGGTGCCATCGCGGCGACGCGCGCGGCAAAGCTCAGCGTCACCGGATTGCTGATCTGGAACGCGGTCGAGTAGTCCAGCGACTCCGCCTGACGCTTCAGGGCCTCCGCAATGTGCGGATGCCCGTGTCCCAGCGGACAGCACCACAGGCCCGAGAGACAGTCGAACAGGCGACGGCCGTCGGTCATGGTGAAGTACGCGCCCTTGGCGGAGGCCAGGAGCTTGGGGTTCTGCTTGAAGTAGCGGTTGGCGGTGAAGGGCAGCCAGTAGCGCTGGAGCCCTTCGGTAACGCCGGAGTTGTGGAGCTGCATGTTCACGTGTTTGATCCGTTCGATTAGCTGGCGAGAGCCTTCAAGGGGTCGACGTACGTGTGGTTCAGCGCTTGGGCAACCGGCTCGTTCGTCACCATGCCCTTGTGCACGTTGAGGCCGTTCAGCAGATGCGGGTCCTTCTTCAAGGCTCCGACGCCGTCCTTGGCAAGTGCCAGCACGAACGGCAGCGTCGCGTTGTTCAACGCGTAGGCCGACGTGCGCGGCACGGCGCCCGGCATGTTGGCGACGCAGTAGTGGATCACGTCGTCGACGACATACGTGGGTTCGTCGTGCGTGGTCGGGCGCGAGGTTTCGCAGCAGCCGCCCTGGTCGATCGCCACGTCGACGATGACGGAGCCGGGCTTCATGCGGCGCACGATGTCACGCGTGATGAGCTTGGGCGCGGCAGCACCCGGCAGCAGCACGCCGCCGATCACGAGATCAGCCGTTGTGCAGTGCTGCTCGATCGCATCGCGCGTCGAGAACACGGTGTTGAGCGGACGGCCGAACTGCTTCCAAAGGTTGCGCAGCACGTCGACGTTGCGATCGATACACCAGACTTCGGCGGCCATGCCGAGCGCGATGTGGATGGCATGCGTGCCGACCACGCCGCCGCCGATGACGACGACCTTCGCCGGGTCGACGCCGGGAACGCCGCCCAGCAGCGTGCCGAGGCCGCCGTGGGCCTTCTCAAGGAAGTAGGCGCCGGCCTGGATCGACAGGCGGCCCGCCACTTCCGACATGGGCGCGAGCAACGGCAGCGTGCCTTGGGCGGACGTCACCGTCTCGTAAGCGACGCAGGTCGCGCCGCTGGCGATGAGGTCGTTGGTCTGGTCCGGATCGGGCGCGAGGTGGAGATACGTGAACAGGATCTGGCCGGGGCGCAGCTGCTTGCGCTCGACGGCCTGCGGCTCCTTCACCTTCACGACCATGTCGGCCTTCGCGAAGATCTCCGCGGCGGTCTTGACGATGGTGGCGCCGGCAGCTTCGTACTGGGCGTCCGTGGTGCCGATGCCGGCACCCGCGTTGGTTTCGACGATCACCTGATGACCGCGCTCGGTCAGCTCACGCACGTTGGCGGGCACGAGACCTACGCGGTACTCGCGCACTTTGATTTCCTTGGGCACCCCGATCAGCATCGTCGTTCTGTCCTTCGTTCGGCGTGAATGTTGAGGGCGGACGCGGGCTCGCGTACGCGACGGTGCTTAATACGTCACGTCCGGCTCCTTCGCCAATACACCTCACCAGTACAATTTGCGAATTGTCAACAAAGTGTACAGATTTCACCTAGACAGTGTATTGCTATGGAAACCGATACAGAAGGCCGTAGACGTCATGACCAGGATCAAGCCGCCGCTGCCGGCCGCATTGGCCATCGATCGCAGCAGTGAAGCCGGGTTGGTGCAGCAGATCGCCGACCAGATCAGCCGCGCCGTCTCGACCGGGGAGATCGGACCCGGCGAGAAGCTGCCGTCCGTACGGGCGCTGGCCGGGCAGCTTGAAGTCAGCACGTTCACGGTTGCCAACGCCTACGAACTGCTGGCCGCGCGGAATGTGGTGATGCCTCGTCGTGGCGCCGGCTATTTCGCGCTCGGCCGGCCCAGCGCGCCGATCCAGATTCCGGATCCCGGACAGGCCGAAGCGAGCAGCATCAGCGACTTCTGGCTCTCCTCCGACGTCTTCACGCACGGGCGGCTCCTCGCCTCTCCCGGCTGCGGCTGGCTGCCGTCGGACTGGTATGCCGAGCGCACGGTGATGAGCGATGCGATCCGCCGCGTCGCCCGCTCCAAGCCCGAGCAACTCGTCAACTATGGCCATCCCGCGGGCTACGGCCGCTTGCGCCAGCACATCGCCAGGGACTTGAGCGAGCGGCTGTTCGCCATCTCTCCCGACCAGATCGTGCTGACGCACGGCGTGACGCATGCGCTGGATCTCGTGGTGCGCACCTGCCTGCAGCCAGGCGACGCGGTGCTGGTGGAGAGCCCAGGCTACTCCAACCTCAACGGGCTGATCGCCCGGCATGGCTGCAATCTTCTCCCTGTCCCGCGCGGCCCCAACGGACTGGATCTGGAGGCGGCCGCCCAGTTGGCGCAGGCGCACCGGCCCAAGGCCATGTTCGTCACGACGGTGCTGCACAATCCACTCGGTACGACGTTGCGCCAGACGGACGCCTACCGGTTGCTGGCGCTGGCGGAGCGCTTCGACTTCCTGATCGTCGAGGACGATATCTGCCGCAGCTTCGGCACGGACTTCGATCCCTGCCTGGCGGCAATGGACGGGCTTTCGCGCGTGATCTCCGTCAACGGCTATTCCAAGACCATCGCGCCGTCGCTGCGCGCCGGCTACGTCGCCTGCGGCACGCGCTTCGTGGAAGAACTGTTGCGCACGAAAATGGTGACCGGCCTTACGACGTCTGAGGTCAGCGAGCGGATCGTGCTGGAGGTGCTGTCCGATCCCAGCCATCGCCGGTCCGTCGACCGCATTCGCGCGCGCATGACGGCGGCGCGCGAAACCACCCGTGCCGTGCTTGAGGACGCGGGACTGAAGCTGCTCGCCGTGCCGGACGGCGGCATGTTCCTGAGTGCCGGCTGGCAGGTCGAACCAGACGAGACCGTCAACGCGCGGCAGATCGCTCAGGATGCGCTGAAGGAAGGCCTCGTGCTGGCACCCGGCGACTTCTTCCACGTCTCGCCGCCGGAGAGCATCTGGTTCCGTTTCAACGTGGCTCACGACGACAGCGCACGGCTGGGAGCATTCCTTCGCGCCGTACCGCAGAGATACGGCTGGCCCTCATGACGAGGCGTCAGTCCTTGAGCAGCTTTGCGGCCGCCGCGCTCGGCGCCAGATCGCCGGCCAGCACCGCGTCTGCCAACTTATCCAGCGCACCGCCCTGCCCTGCCTTGATGCGATCGGCCACGAGATCGGCCGCGGCGCGCGCGATCAGATAGCGCGCGCGGCGGCGGCGGCGCGCTTCGGAGCCCAGCGCTGCGACGCGGTCACCGACGGTCGCCATGGCTTGCATCAACTCCGGCACACCCTGGCCGCTCGTCGCCGTCGTCTTCAGCACCGGCGGCTTGATGCCGATGCCGGCACGGATCGACAGCGCGCCAGCCAGCTGCTGCAGCGTCTGTTCCGAGCCGGGGCGATCGCCCTTGTTCACGACGAGGATGTCCGCGATCTCCAGCAGCCCGGATTTCATCGCTTGAATATCGTCACCCAGGCCCGGCGCGGAGATGACGACGCGCACGTCCGCCACCTCGGCGACGTCGATCTCGTTCTGGCCGGTCCCGACCGTCTCCAGCAGGATCAGATCGAAGCCGGCGGCATCGAACGCGTCGATGATCCGAACGGCCGCCGGCGACAATCCGCCGAGATAGCCGCGCGACGCCAACGACCGCACGAAGACGTCGTCGTCATCGAGCGCCGACGTCATGCGAATGCGATCGCCGAGAATGGCGCCGCCGGAAATCGGGCTGGACGGGTCGACGGCGATGACGCCCACGCGCCGCCCCTCACCGCGTGCGTGAGAAATGACAGCATTGACGAGCGTGGACTTGCCGGCACCCGGCGGTCCTGTGAAGCCGATCACCAGGGCGTGACCGAGATGCGGGTGCAGCGCCTTCAGAAGATCCGGAGCGGCATCGGACATGCGCTCCAGTTCGGTGACGGCGGCAGCGACCGCGCGGCGTTCGCCGGCGCAGACACGAGCGACCAGCGCGGGGATCTCCGCCCGATCGATGCCGCCGCGCGGCGCCCTGCCGGTGTCCGTCCTGCTGCTGCTCATGCGGGGCTGGATAGCCGCAAAGTCCGGTCCAGCGCAACACGCCCATTGAAATACTGAACGTTTTCCTGCCGGACGGCACACCTTCTCTGCCGGATGGCACACCGGGGAGCCCCACGGTTCCCAGGTGGTTGAGGCGTTCGCGTCACGCTCATGCGCCCGCCGTCGGGGCATACTGGCCGGGTTGCTCGCGTCATTTTGGGAGAGTTGATATGTTGAAAGTACTGAGCACCCTCGCCATCGCGGCCGCCCTCACCTTCTCGGCACCCGCACTGCTAACCGACGGGTCAGCGCACGCCAAAAGCGCGCTGAAGACTTGTAAATCCAAGGTCCCGTCCACGGGCAAGATCAAGTCCTGGAAGTGCAAGGCCGACGTCCCGTGTTGCGTCAGCCATGAACTCGGCACGTACGTTTGCGGCCAGCCCATCATCGGCTGCCTGTAACGAGGATTACTCGTCCACTAACGCACCGCTGAGGCTTGCCGCTGCCCCGCGGCAGGCCTTTCCTGCTGCCCTGGCTGATATTTTGCCGGCCCGTCGACCCGGAAGGCTGGACAGGGCCGCCCGACGATGTTAGACGCTGCCTTCTCGGGGCCCGGTCGGGCCCTTTTGCCGTCCTTGAGCGCCGATTTGGCCACCAAGGATCCGGCGGGCGCATAGCTCAGTTGGTAGAGCAGCTGACTCTTAATCAGCGGGTCGCAGGTTCGAATCCTGCTGCGCCCACCATCGTTTTAGCCTGCCATTACCGAAGCTTACCTGAGCGTCGAAGACTTACAGTCCGCGTGCCCTCTAATTGATAATCTCATTTTGGATAGCGGATTGATAGCATGGATGCCGAGACGCGATATCGCCAGCTGGGCGCACTGCTAGCAAGTCCTCCGCCTCTTTCGCAGCCTTTGTTACCAGAAGCTCTCCAATGGTTGGCGCGCTGCTACGCACATGTGCATGCGGGCTCCGACGCGTTCGACATTGTCGAATTCAAGCAAGCAATCGAAACATTGCAGACCCCGGGCTGGAAGACGCTTCACGCCGGCGCTGCGACTAAAGTTCGGGTTATCTTGCAACGCACGTTTGCACTCGCCGAGATGGCTGCGCCTGCGGCATCGCAGGGCGCGTTCATTCCAGCGGGTAACGTATTTGACGCTATGATCGAGTTCGGCAAAATTGCCCGGGAGACAAATATCTCCTTGCTGCTTGTCGATCCGTATTTGGACGAACGCGGCCTGGAGGAGTTCGCAGTTCAGGCGCCGGAAATTACGGGCGTGCGCCTACTAGCTGACGCGTACAACACCAAACCCTCACTGAAGCCGGCTTGCGAACGTTGGGTGAAGCAGTATGGCGCCCGTCGCCCACTGGAATGCAGGCTTGCGCCTGCTCGTAGCCTTCACGACCGGCTGATATTCATCGATGGGAAGAAAGTTTGGCTCATGACGCAATCGCTGAATGCGCTCGCTGCGCGCGCTCCGGCGTCGATCATTCGAGCAGACGAAGAGTTGGCCAAGCTTAAGATCGCTGCGTACGAGGCGATGTGGAATGAAGCGAAACCGATCTGAATCCTAGCAGCCGCACGCCCCGTTACCGATTCCGCAAAGTTGTCAGTTGAAATTTCAGATCGCTGTGGATAACGCGGCGATATTTCGGCTTGCAGGTTGGAGAATCGGCGAACCTATCCACATGAAAAGACTGACGGACGCGGAACTAATCCATACCGAGCTTTTCACGACCGACGCGTATGAGCGGGGCGGCCTCGTCTTGAAGCGTCTTCCTGACGGCGTGACTATTAGTAGTGATGTCATCCTGGAGTACAGCCACGCACGCTTCGAAGTCGAGCCAGTTTTCTGTTGCAAGTGCGGGATCGCTAAACACAAGCACGGTTATCGCGTCCGTCGCAGCGACAACGTCGAAACACTTCTTGGGAATTGCTGCGCTGAGCCGATACTTGGACGCAAGTTCGTGCAAGGCAAAGCCGATCTGCTCTCTCGCAAGCGTCGTAAGGAATATCTGCAAGCCATCCACGAGATGGCCCCGCGAACTCTCGCTGCACTGGCAGAACTCCCGTCGTGGTACGATCGGGCGCGCGCGTTGCGAGATCTGCGCTGCCGGATGAGAGACGTCGCGCCCGACGTTTACGAACTGATCGAACAGGCGGCTAATCGGGAGGGCGAGCTGCTTACCTCTGAGGCGGTCTTAACCTACGATGACGACGGCAATGAAGAACGGCGCAACGTGTTAGTTCGGCACATTCTGACAGGCAAAGTTCTGTTGCGTCGGGGCGATCCAGTCGAATTGCCGAAGACGTTCGAGCGAACGCTGCAGCAGTTTCGCGAGGTTGCAGCAAACACTGACGCCTTCAAGACACCGCAGCTAAAGGCCGCCGTAACGCGGCTGACTTTCACCCTGGAAAAGTTGCAGATCCTGAACGAGATGACGGATGCGATCTATCATTTCTTTAGTTCGCGGAACTTAGCTGGAATTCAGCGTTGGGCCACTTTGATGAGCGAAGGCCATGATCGGCGGCTGCGCTCTTCGATACGCACCGGCGAGAGTTCGATTACGAACATTCGCACGGGCGCTACAGTCGGACCGACGTTCCAGATCCCCAATACGACGAGGGCAATCTTCAACATCGTCCGAGCCGCGGCCTAACGCACGCAGCCATTGACTGTTCTCTTTTTGTTCTCCATCCTCGAATGATGGTCTACCGCAAAGGCGAACTCTCGAAGTCACTAATTGATCGCGGATGGCCGCATCAAGTCGCGCTGCTGAGCCGGCTGTGCATGGGCGAGAATTTCATGACCCACCGGTTCTTCTGCCGTGACCTAAGCCTCTGCGACCGTGGACACGGCTTCGTTCGCGACGGCCACGACTTCAGCGTGTTCTGCTTCGCTGAGCGCGAGCATGCCGAGATGTTTCAGCAGCGGTTCGGTGGCGAACTGATGTGTCCGAAGACGCGGCCGAAGTGGCCAGCGGGCTAGGCCATATTGCACAGTTATTTTTCGACTGGCCCTTGCAGGGACTTCAGAATCACCGAACCAAATTACTGCGTCGATCAACACGCAGGATCACATGCTTGAAAAAATCTTAGACAAACTCGGGGACTCGCTGCTCGGGTGGGCTTTCGATGGTGCGAAGAATTGGATCGTCGCACGTTGGTCCAGGCCTTTGCGAGGACCTCTTGATTACGGCGTTGACGAGATTGATGCGGCCGTATGCCAACAGGACATGAACCGGGCGCAAGCGGTCCGGCGTGACATGCTCAATTTCAAAATGCGCGCGACGAAGAGCGAGCTGGAAAATTATCTCGATACGAGCGAGCGAAAAATCTTTCGGGCCGAGCAGAGAGCCTGGGAAAAATTGCGCGACAAAAAGTCGGCCGTGGCAGGGCAAGATTGGAGCGGCGGTTCGATGGAGCCCTTTATCACAGCTGGTGAAGCCAGCAAGCTAACCGTTGAGCGGATCGAGGAGCTAGATGGGCGTTTGCAAACGCGCCGGCGCGTTTATGACGGGGAATCCGACGATGAGTAACCTCTAGGGCACTGACGTGCGCGGCGGACGACGCATAGGCACACATACAGATGTCATTGAAAGCATCAGTGAAGCTCAAGATCCTGTTCCCCGATAGCGGCGTCGAACCGCCGCCCTTCACTATCCACGCACGTAAACGTAACAGGCATCGCGAAATCCTCGCCGTCCATTTTCTCGTCAGTAACGTCGTAATTCTCGCTAATCGTGCAACGGTACGACGCACCATTTGCTCCAACAAGGGCGACCCTGAACGGCAACGATAAGCCGGCTTCCAAGGCTCGCCGCAACCCGTGCGTCATGACGTCAGTTAGTTCATCGCTCATCGCCGCTTCCCCGCATCTCTTCGGCAATGTTGCCTAGTACGGCCACACCACCGGCCACGTGATCTGCAGCTTTACCGGTCCGGCGTGCAGTTCGCCGATGCCGAAGTCGACGGCGGTGTCGCTCCAGCCCCAATAGCCCTGCCCGCGCATCAAGCTGATTGAGTAGCGGCCTTCCTTCGGCTTGCGGGGGCTCGGTACAGGCCACGTTACCTGAAGGTACAGCGGGCCGATGATGAACTGGGTGATGCCCCACCGGTGGAACGTGCGATCCCACTTCAGTTCCCGCATGCAGCCGTGCCGAGCGACGCTAGCGCCAAACTGGCCATCGAATCTGGGGGTAGTCTCGCCAACTGATTCCATCAATATCTCCATCGGTTCACCGGTTCGGGTGAGTCGGAGTGTGTCATGCGCCTGCCAATAAATGGTTAACAATAGGTTTACATAAATCTATTGCGCCTTATTAGGCCGAACGAATGCAAACTGGCCGCCCTCACGAGCGACCAGCTATCCACCGGCATATGCTCCGCCGAACTTGACCGAAGCCGCCCGCTATTTGACATCAAGCAGGTTCGAGGCCGCACTTTGTCGACCCACCCCGGTCCAGGCAGAGAGCTAGAACGCTCGCGGCCTCGGACGCTTAGGCGAGTACGAGCCGCGTCCCGGCCGGCGAGGCCGCCATCATGACCGCTCCCGACGCCACGAGCGCATGCAGCGCGCGGTGAACCGACGTCTTGCTGGTGCCCAACGCCTTGGCGAGCTGGCGCTGGCTTCCTTCGATTGTCCCGCCGGCCCGATGGATGCGGTCCGCCATGGCCCCAAGGACGCGTTCTGGACCGGCCGCCGGTTTGCGGTCCCTGCGACGTGCCGGGGCAAGCGGAACAGGCTCAGCGGCTTCCCGCTGGACCACCTCAACGCCAGCAACGGCGGGCGCCGGCGAGGTTGGACCACCTACCGAGCGGACCGCTACGACGGCCAGGGCCGAGCCCAATTCCAAGAACGCTACCGGGATGAGCGCCAACCACGGCAGAAGCCCTTCCGCGGACCACTCCCAGCCGAGCGCCTTGGCATACGTCGCAATGGCCGCTGCCAGCGGGTCGGCGGCCTGGACCACCTGCGCGGGCCCTGATGCGGTCCGGCTGATCACGCCATCCAGGTGGTCCCGGCGGTCTGCTACGGCCTTCTGCGACCGAAGCTCGGCGACCTGCGGGCAAACCTCGCGCGTGACCCGGCCGTCGATCGCCACGCAGCCGTTGACACCCGGGCGGACCAGCAGCCCATCCAATTCGGCTTGAAGCTGAGCAGCAGGGCGGACCAACGGTAAGGTGGACAATTCCGCCTCCGCGCGCTGGCGCTCGGACGAGATCGTGCGGGCAGTTTCCGAAGCAGCGGCTCGCGATGCGGCCATGTCTCCGCGGCTGCCAGCAGCGAGACTGAGTTCGGCGCTGAACGAGTAGACGACGCAGACCACGGCAAGCAACAGACATGCGAGACCGCGAACGATGCTCCATCGGCTGAATGCATCAATCGCTTCGCTGACCGCGAAGGGCTTCAACAATTCGCCGCCAAGCGCCGCGCCGGCGAAGACGACACCGAGAAGTACGTGCTGATGAGACCCGACAACGAAGCCGTAATACGAGCCTAGCGCTGCGCTTGCGCCGACGAGAAGAATCGCACCTGCCGATGCAACAGTTCGAAGATGGGATGAAGGTTGCGAGGCTAACTCGCTGTTGTGCTTGCCGTCAAAAATCAGGTGTTGACGGATTTTATGTAAAAAGCCTGAATGGCTCATTGGGATCGTCCTCTGTGTGAGCAGTGGAAGGTTCAAGAAGCCTCGTGGCCTTGCCGGGCCGCGGGGCTTCGCTGTTTTTATAGTAAAAACCTTTCGCCGGACTTATTGCGATCTATTAGATCCTAATAAACCTATTCGCGGCGAACAGTGGTCCTCTTTAGATCAACCGGTTGCCAATTGCCTTTTGCATGGTTTCAACAACGCGCTGCTCGAAGCTAGCGTTACGATGTGCAAGCGATTGCTCCAAGCGGGCGATTAATGCCGGATCGGCGCCGCGCGCATCGATTGTGTCACCCTGAATGGTGATGTTGATTTCGCGGCCTTTGTTTTTTAAGCCGCGCTGCTGATCTTTGGTCAGGACCATCTCACCCTTTTGCAGGATGGCAGGTACCTCATCGCTGCGGAGGCCTTGGCCCTCAGCGCTAATCACGCCGCCCTGGTGGTAGCGCTTTGCGCCGGCGAACAATGACGGTGAAAGCATCCTGTGGCGGTTCGCTGCGTGCTGACCGACAACGCCGCCTTCGTGGAAGAACGGAATGGGGATGCCGCCCGTAAAGAAACTCGAAAGCATCGATGCGCCTGAACTCAGCAACGAGCCCAGCATGTCGCCACCACCGGATGCAGCAGCGCTGCCGCCTCCACCCATGCCCGAGAAAATCCCGCTGATCGCCTGATCCATCGCCATGCTCATCAGCTTGTCGGACAGACGGTTCATCGCGCTGCCGAGAGCGTTGGTTGCCTCTTCGCGATTGTTGATATCGCGATCGAAGCTGGTCGCGAATTCGCTCGATATTTCCTTGGTGGCTTGCATCTGCTGATTGAAGCGGATTTGGTTTGCGATGGCCTCGTTCTGAGCGCCGCTGATCTCTCCGTTCTGCAGCATCCCAAGCG
>JAKAXS010000559.1 GCA_021816505.1 Pseudomonadota bacterium | reverse complement strand
TGCGGCCGAGCTCGGCGACCTCAAGATGTTCACCCGCGAGCTGATGCGCGACGTCGAGAAGGATCTCGGCACCAGGCTCGACTGGGTCGCGGTGGATCACTGGAACACGGATAACCCACACATCCATGTCCTCATCCGGGGCCGCGCCGATGACGGCCAGGACCTAGTCATCAGCCGCGAATACATCAGCCGCGGCTTCCGCGACCGAGCCGCCGAACGCGTCACGCTGGAACTCGGCCCTCGTAGCGAGCAGGAGATCCGCACCGCGCTCGAGCGCGAGATGGACTCGGAGCGCTGGACGAGCCTCGACCGCGCATTGCGCGACATCGCGGATGACTGTGGCGGCGTCGCCGACTTGAGGCCCGGACCGGACGCCGAGGATCCAGAGTTGCGCCGCTTGCTGCTCGGCCGCGCGGCCAAGCTCGAACGCCTTGGCTTGGCCGATCCGGTCGGCCCCGCGTGCTGGACGTTTAAGCCGGGGCTGGAGCAGACGCTGCGCCAGCTCGGCATCCGCGGCGACATCATCAAGACCATGCACCAGGCCCTGAGCGCCGGCGGGCACGAACCCGACGTCAGCACCTTCGCTTTGCACGGCGAGGAGCCGTCCGACCCGGTGCTGGGCAAGCTCGTCAAGCGCGGCCTCGACGACGAACTCAAGGGATCGGCCTATGCGATCGTCGCAGGCGTCGACGGACGCACCCATCATCTCCGGTTCAATGACATCGAATTGACCAGCGATGCACCCGCCGGTGCGATCGTCGAGGCGCGGATCTATGACGACGCGAACGGACGCCGCCGCTTGTCTCTCGCGACCCGTTCGGATCTTTCGATCGAGGCGCAGGTGACGGCGTCTGGCGCGACCTGGCTCGACCGCCAGCTCCTCGCCAAGGACCCGCCGCTAAGCGGTGGTGGATTCGGCGCCGAGGTGCGCGACGCCATGGAGACGCGGATCGATCACCTCGCCGCAGAAGGGCTCGCGCGACGACAAGGACAGCGTACCGTCTTCGCGCGCGATCTGCTCGCCACGTTGCGGCGGCGGGAGTTGGAAGATGCCGCAGCGAAGCTGTCGGTCGAGACGGGTCTCGCCTACCAGCCTGGAGCCGACGGAGAGCATGTGTCAGGCGTCTATCGGCAGCGGGTGACACTCGCCTCCGGCCGCTTCGCCATGATCGACGACGGGCTGGGTTTCCAGCTCGTGCCATGGCGGCCGGCTCTGGAGAGGGAGCTTGGCCGTGAGGTTCGCGGAGTGATGGCGTCCGGCGGGAATGTGGAGTGGAGCTTCGGCCGGAAGCGAGGCCTCGGCCTATGACGAGACCAACACGAATCGTCCGATTGCTACGCCAGCATGTCCGCGCGTCCGATGCTCTCATGTTCGGGCTTGCATCCGTTGCGCTGCGCGCATCTGAACTGGTCTCGCGATGAACCCGACAAAGATCCTCTGGCTCCAGATCCTGCTCGTCTGCGCCACCGTGCTCGGCTTCGTCTGGGCGGCGACGCAGTGGACGGCGTGGCAGCTCGCGTTTCAGGCGCAGCTTGGCCCGCCATGGTTCAGCCTATTCGGCTGGCCGGTCTACCAGCCGCTCGCTTTCTTCTGGTGGTGGTTCGCCTACGACGCTTATGCGCATGAGATTTTTGTCACCGGCGGATTCATCGCGGCTTCGGGCGGCGTCGCCTCGTTCGCCGTCGCGGTAGCCATGTCTGTTTGGCGCGCCCGCGAAGTGAAGAAGGTCACGACCTACGGTTCCGCGCGCTGGGCCGAAGCGCGAGAACTTCGCAAGGCCGGACTCCTCCATCCCGACGGTGTGCTTCTGGGGCGATGGCGCGGGGCCTATCTCCGCCACCACGGTCCTGAGCATGTGCTGTGCTTCGCGCCGACCCGAAGCGGCAAGGGCGTCGGCCTCGTTGTCCCGACGCTGCTCACCTGGCCGGGCTCGGCGATCGTGCACGACATCAAGGGCGAGAACTGGGGCCTGACCGCCGGATGGCGCGCGCAATTCGGACGCGTCCTCCTGTTCGACCCTACGAACATCAACAGCACGGCCTACAATCCGCTGCTCGAGGTGCGCCGCGGCGAGTGGGAAGTCCGTGACGTGCAGAACATTGCCGACGTGCTCGTCGATCCCGAAGGCGCGCTGGAGAAGCGGAATCATTGGGAGAAGACGAGTCATTCGCTCCTCGTCGGCGCGATCCTGCACGTGCTCTATGCCGAGCCGGACAAGACCCTCGCCGGCGTCGCCAATTTTCTCTCCGATCCGAAGCGGCCAATCGAGAAAACCCTTCGGGCGATGATGACCACGCCGCACCTCGGCGAGAAGCGCGTGCATCCGGTCGTCGCCAGCGCCGCGCGAGAGCTCCTGAACAAGAGCGAGAACGAACGCTCCGGCGTGCTGTCCACCGCGATGTCCTTCCTGGGCCTCTACCGGGATCCGGTGGTGGCCGCGGTCACCCAGCGCTGCGATTGGCGCATCCGCGATCTCGTCGAGGCGGAACGCCCGGTGACGCTCTACCTCGTGGTGCCGCCGTCCGACATCAGCCGCACCAAGCCGCTCGTCCGTCTGATCCTCAACCAGATCGGCCGACGGCTCACGGAGGAGCTGGAGTCAAAACGCCGACGGCACCGCCTACTCCTGATGCTCGATGAATTCCCCGCGCTCGGGCGCCTCGACTTCTTCGAGAGCGCGCTCGCCTTCATGGCGGGCTACGGGCTGAAAAGCTTCCTGATCGCCCAGAGCCTGAACCAGATCGAGAAGGCTTAC
>JAKAXS010000051.1 GCA_021816505.1 Pseudomonadota bacterium | reverse complement strand
GCTTCGGTGAGGATGGCAGCTCGTACAATTTCACTGCGAAGTCGGCGCAGCAGGACCTGCTGAAGCCGGGCATCGTCGTCCTCGACGAGATCACCGGACTGCTGACGCAGGTCGACAAGACGAAAACCAACGTGACGGCGAAGACGGGCATCTTCGACAGCAAGGCCAGCGTGCTGGAGCTGGACGACGGCATCAAGGTGGAGTCGGAAAGCGGCATGAGCGTCCTGCTGCCGCGCGCCAAGCTGCAGACGAAGGAAGGGCTGCTGACGTCGGCCGATCCGGTCGTGGTTTCGTTTCCGGCCGGCACGATCAACGCCGAAGGCCTGACGCTGCGGCAGAAGGTGAAGGAAGTCACCTTTAACAGCAATGTCGTCGCGCATCTGAAGCCCGCCGCCAAAGAGGAGAAGCCGGGTGACGCGCCGGATGCGGTGGCGGCGAAGCCCGCTGCAGCCGGTGTCAGCATGTTCGGGCAATCGAACGCGCCGCTCGACATCACGTCGCAACGGCTCGACGTGAACGACCTGAAGAAGACGGCGATCTTCACCGGCACGGTGCGGGCCGTGCAGGGCGAGAGCGTGATGGAAACGCCGGAACTGACGGTCGGCTACGCGAGCGACGCGCCTGCCGGTCAACCGCAGGCGGCGCAGCCGGCTGGCGCCGGGTTGATGGGTGCGGCAGGCAAGGTCAAGGACATCATCGCCCAGGGTCCGGTGGTGATGACGCGCGGTACGACGGATCGCGTGACCAGCGATAGCGCCACGTTCGACGCGCAGGCGGAGACGGGTGTGCTGAGCGGCAACGTCGTCATGACATCGGGCGTGGAGCGGCAAGCCACGGGCGACCGCGTCGACCTCGACCAGCGCAACCAGCGTGTCGTGCTGTCGGGACAGGAAGTGGTCGTCACGCAAGGCAAGAACGAGCTGCGCGGCCAACGTCTCGCCGTCGATCAGAAATCCGGGCGCACGCAGCTGACGTCGCCGCAGGCAGGGCGCATCACCGCGCATCTCGTGCAGAACGCGAAGAAGAAGCCGGCTGAAACTGCAGCCGAGGACGTTGCGGGCGCGGCGATCGAGAAGGTGAAGTCGGCCCTGCCGCTCGGCGGCGGGCAGTTCAAGACCGATCCCAACGCGCCGATCAAGCTCACGGCGAACCAGCTGGACGTGGACGATCGCGCCAAGCAGGCGGTGTTCAGCGGCAACGTCGTCGCCGAGCAGGGCGAGTTCGTGATGCGCACGCCGGAGATGATCGCCGTCTATACGGGCGCCGCCGGCATCGCCGACGTGGCGACGACGAACCCGGCTGCGGCGAAAGCGCCGGCGGCGCAGATCAGCCGCATTCATGCCAAGCAGAAGGTCAACGTCACGACGAAGGACGGTCGCACCGTCGACGGCGATTGGGCGGACGTCGACATGAAGGCGAACACCGTGACCGTCGGCGGCGACGTGCACCTGAAGCAGGGCGACAGCGTCGTGCGCGGCACCCGATTGTTGATCGACATGGTCACCGGGCAAAGCAAGATCGATGCGAGCGGCCTTGCGCGGGACGCACCCTCCAACGCGCCGGAAGGCTGGCAGGCCGACAGCGCCGGAAGCGATGGTATCGTCGTCAAGGGCGGACGGCCGAGCCTGACGACCTATCCGTTCAAGCTCAAGGAAGAAAACGCCAAGAAAAAAGCCTCGAATCCCCAGTAGCTGATGCTATTGGCTTGTCTCGTGGTGCGCTGTCGTGCCCATTGCGGAGACTCTCTAAAGGCGCATTCTGAGCGCAAAGGCTGCCGGCAACTGGCCATGAAATGAGTGCGTGCTCGTGAAATTCCCGTTCAGCAAAGGATCGAAGGCGAAAGCCGGAGGAGGGCGACGGCCGAGCGGTCCACCCGCGCCGCCACAGGCGCCCGACGGTCACTTCTTCGAGCATCAGAACGGTAGTGGTTACGCAGCCGGCCAGAACGGCTATGGGGCGCCGCAGGGATGGCCTTCGCCGCCGCCGGGCTACGAGCAGGCATACGCGGGCCAGGATTACGGCGCGCAGGACTACAATCCCTACGACAACTACGAAGAGCCCGTCGGCGATGGCTGGCTCACGGTCGAGCACGTCGAGAAGGCCTACAAGAAGCGCAAGGTCGTGCGCGGTGTCAGCCTTGCCGTGCGCCGCGGCGAGTCCGTCGGATTGCTCGGACCCAACGGTGCCGGCAAGACGACCGTGTTCTACATGATCACCGGACTGGTGCCGGCCGACGCCGGGCGCATCTCGATTGACGGCGCGGACGTGACGCGGCTGCCGATGTATCAGCGCGCGCGACTGGGTATCGGCTACCTGCCGCAGGAAGCCTCGATCTTTCGCGGCCTGACGGTCGAGCAGAACTTGATGGCCGTGCTGGAGCTGACCGAGAAGAATGCCAAGAAGCGGCGCGAAAAGCTCGATAGCCTGCTGGAAGAATTCCGCATCACGCGGCTCAGAAAGTCGCCGTCGATCGCGCTGTCGGGCGGCGAGCGGCGGCGCTGCGAGATCGCGCGGGCGCTGGCGTCCGACCCCTCATTCATTCTGCTGGACGAGCCGTTCGCCGGTATCGACCCCATCGCCGTCAAGGACATCCAGGAGCTGGTACGCCACTTGACCGATCGCGGGATCGGCGTTCTGATCACGGACCACAGCGTGCGGGAAACCTTGAGTTTGATCGACCGGGCCTACATCATCTACGATGGCCAGGTTCTGACACATGGTAACCCCTCGGAAATCATAGCCAACGAAGAGGTTCGCCGCGTCTACCTGGGCGACATGTTCGTTAATGGCGGCTGATTACGATCCGGCGTCTGTAGTTGGGCGATGAAGGCGCGTAATGGCACTCTCGGCAAAGCTGGAGCTTAGACAAGGCCAGCAGTTGGTGATGACACCCCAACTGCAGCAGGCGATCCGTCTGCTTCAGCTGTCGAACATGGAACTCATCGAATTCGTCGAGTCCGAGATCGAACGCAACCCGCTCCTGGAGCGCGACGAGGGCCCCGAAGAGCCTCGCGATGCTGCGGCAACCGAAGACCGCGAAAGCGAGCCAGCCGCGTCGGCCGGCGAGGCTTCGGACGACTGGCTCGACTTGGAGCGGAGCAGCGTTTCCGAGGCTGCCTCGTCGCTGGATACCGAAGTCGACAATGTCTTTCAGGATGGGCCTGCCGGCGACATGCCGGGCGAGCAGTCCGGGTGGGCGTCCCTCAATCCCCGCTCGCACAATTTCGACGTCGGTGATGCGACGCTTGAAGACTATGTCGCCAACGAACGGTCGCTGCGTGAACAGCTGCAGCTGCAATTGCCGCTAGCGCTGAAAGATCCGGCCGACAGGATCGTCGGCCAGTACCTGATCGATCTCGTCGACGATGCGGGATACCTCGTCGCCGACTTGGCCGAACTGGCCGAGAAGGTGGGCGCGCCGCTCGAAATGGTCGAGCGGGTTCTATCAGTGATGCAGACGTTCGAGCCGAGTGGCGTGTTCGCGCGTTCGCTCGGCGAATGCCTGGCGCTGCAGCTGAAGGATCAGAACCGCTACGACCCGATGATCGGCGCGCTGCTGGACAATCTCGACCTGCTCGCCTCGCATAACATGACGGCGCTGCGCAAGGTTGTCGGCTGCGACATGACCGAACTCGCCGAGATGATCGAGGAGATCAAGCAGCTCAACCCGAAGCCGGGACTGGCCTACAGCTCCAGCCCCGTGCAGACGCTGGTTCCCGATATCCTGGTGCGCCAGGCGCCGGACAAGAGCTGGCTCATCGAGCTCAATTCAGAGACGCTGCCGCGCGTGCTGGTCAATCGCACGTACTATGCGACGGTCTCCAGCGGCGCGCAGAACGAGAAGGACAAGACGTATCTTGTCGATTGCCTGCAGACCGCGAACTGGCTGGTCAAAAGCCTCGATCAGCGGGCGCGCACGATCCTGCGCGTGGCCGAGGAGATCGTGCGGCAGCAGGACGGATTCTTCGCTCATGGTGTCCGCCATCTGCGCCCGCTCAATCTGAAGACGGTTGCCGACGCGATCTCGATGCACGAGTCCACCGTGTCGCGCGTGACCTCGAACAAGTACATGGCCACCAGCCGCGGCGTGTTCGAACTGAAGTACTTCTTCACGTCGTCCATCGCGTCGTCGTCCGACGAGGGCGAAGCGCATTCGTCGGAAGCCGTGCGCGACCGCATCAAGCAGATGATCGACGGCGAGTCGGCGAAGATGATCCTGTCGGACGACAAGATCGTGGAGAAACTGAAGACCGATGGCGTCGATATCGCGCGACGCACGGTTGCGAAATATCGCGAGGCGATGCGGATTCCATCCTCGGTGCAGCGCCGCCGCGAAAAGCGCATGCTGGAGCGCACGGTCTGACGCCATATTCCGGTCGTTCGCGTCGGCGCCGCTTGTGCTTCCGTTGACATGAAGCGCGACGCGGCCTACGTTTAAGTTCAACCGAGTGCGCGATGCGTTGCCAGGCTAACATATTGAGCGAATTCAGTTTTTCTTATCGGTTCCGATGTTGTGAAACGATTGGGACCGGCTGGTAATTGAGTTCTTGAGGCATACGTACGGGCATCGCGATGACAATCCAAATCACCGGCAAGAATGTTGACGCAGGCGACGCGTTCAAGACCTACATCACTGACAAGATCGGCGTCAGTCTGGGGAAGTACATTGGTGAGGATATTTCGGGCCATATCCGGCTCGAGAAAGAACGCAGCGGCTTCAAAACCGACTGTTCGATCAAGATTCCCAGTGGACTGACGCTCGAAGCCAGCGGCGAAGGTGGCGATGCGTATGCAAGCGCAGACGCGGCGATCGATCGGCTGGAGACCCGCGTACGCCGGCATAAGCGGCGCCTGAAAAGTCATCATGGTGTCAAAGGACACGGCAATGAAGTTGCCGCGGCGGATTACACCGTTCGAGTCGACGACGATGCTCATGATGAGGTTAATGGTTCAGCCCATCCGATCATCGTTGCCGAGAGCGAGCGTGGCGTACGGGAACTCGCCGTCAGCGAAGCTGTTATGCAACTCGATCTAACTGAGTCCGCATTCCTCGTTTTTCGTAACGCTGGTCACGGCGGCTTAAACGTGGTCTACCGCCGGGACGATGGTCACATCGGATGGATTGATCCCAAACCGGGGATTAACGCGTCGTCTCAGAGTTAGCGCGCGTGTAAGGGGCAAGGGGCCCGTTAGGATCACGAACGACAACCGGCACGCTTGACGCAAGGCATCGGGCGTGGCGGGGTGCAACTGGGTGGACGAACGCGATGGATCTTAGCGATCTCTTGGCTTCCGACGGCATTCTCCCTGCGCTTCAGGTCACCTGCAAAAAGCAGGCCCTGCAGGAACTCGCGGCGCGTGCTGCCGTCGTCACCGGCGTCGACGAACGGCAGATCTTCGAAACGCTGCTGCAACGCGAACGGCTCGGCTCGACGGGTCTCGGCCGCGGCATCGCCATCCCGCATGTCAAGCTGAAGGCACTCGAGGGCATCACGTGCCTGTTCGCCAGGCTGTCATCGCCGATCGATTTCGAGTCTCAGGACGGTGAGCCGGTCGACTTGATCTTCCTGCTGCTCGCACCCGAGCACGCGAGCGGTGATCACCTGAAGGCGCTGGCGCGCATCTCGCGGCTGGTTCGCGAGCCGAGCACCCTGGAACAACTGCGCGGCGCCGCCGATGCGCAGTCGTTGCGGACCGTGCTCACCGCACCCGTCGCCTCGCACGCGGCCTGATACGCGGCGCGGCTAAGCTGGCTGCGCCATCAGGAACAACCCCACCAAGCCGGCCGTTCCCACCAGGATGCGCCACCAGCCAAAGACGCTGAAGCCGTAGTGGCTCACGTAGTCGAGCAGCTTGCGCACGACGATCACGCCGCTGATGAACGCGACGATGAAGCCGAGCGTGATGGCGAAGGCATCGTCCGCCGAAAGGCTTCCCCACGACTTCCACAGCTTGAAGGCGAAGGCGCCGGCCATCGTCGGCATGGCGAGGAAGAACGAGAACTCCGCCGCCGTGCGCTTGTCGGTTCCCATCAGCATCGCGCCGACGATGGTTGCGCCGGAGCGCGAGACGCCGGGGATCATCGCCAGGCACTGGCAAAGGCCGATCTTCAGCGCCATCAGCGGGGGTATCTCTTCGACGCGATGGATGCTCGGCGTCAGCGCCATGCGGTCTACGGCCAGCAGAATGATACCGCCCACGATCAAGCTGATGCAGATGATGACCGGCGTATTGAGCAGCAGGTCGATCACCTGGTTCAAGGCGGCGCCCAGAACCATCGCGGGCAGGAAGGCCAGCAAGACGCCGAGCACGAAGCGCTGCGTTCCGCGATCATGGGGCAGATCGCGCGCCATCTGCCAGAGCTTGGCGAAGTAGACCGTCAGGATCGCCAGGATCGCGCCCAGCTGAATGAGGATCTCGAACGTCTTGCCGGGCGAATCAAAGCCCAGGAAATGCCCCGCCAGAACGACATGACCCGTGGAGGACACGGGAAGGAACTCGGTCAAGCCTTCGATCAGGCCAAGCAGAACGACTTGCCAGGTGGGCATTGCGGCGGAACTCCGTAGCCTGTGGTGGAAATCGATTTGGGCGGGTCAACACGGGCGCGTTATGGCATAAGTCCCGGGCGTCGCCCAGGGTGTGCCCAGGGTGCGACCAGAGGGTGCGCCGGTGACGATGGGAGTCCTTGGGGGCGCTTTCAGAGTGCGTTAAACGCGTAGCGCCGACTGCAGGCTACGACTGCGGCAAACATTTTCGAATCGCGGACGATGATCGATGTACGCGCTGACGCATTTTCGCCTTTGCCCACATTCGCGCTCCATCCGCGTGGCGCTGGGTGAGCTCGAGATCGAGGCCGACTTCACGGAGGAATTCCCGTGGGAGTGGCGCGAAGAATTTCTGGCCCTCAACCCGGCGGGCGAGCTGCCCGTTCTCCAGACCGAGGGCGGCCCGGCCATTTGCGGTGCCTACGCGGTGTCGGAATATCTGGCGGATCGGAAAACCGAAGAGGGAAGCGGCGATGACGTGCCGCTGTTTCCAGGCGACGCGGCGCAGCGTGCCGAAGTGCGCCGTCTCGTCGACTGGTTTCACGGCAAGATGAACCGCGAAGTCACGCGCGAGCTGCTGACGGAGAAGACCTATGCGCGCATGCGGCCGGACGTGCCGCAGTCGCCCGACACCGGCGTGCTGCGCGCCATCCGCGCCAACCTGCGTTATCACATGAGCTACATCTCGCATCTGGCCGACCAAAATGGCTGGCTGGCGGGCAAGGACTTGAGCTTCGCCGACATGGCGGCGGCAAGCCATCTGTCGTGTGCCGACTACCTGGGCGAGGTGCCGTGGGAAGAGTTTCAGTCGGTGAAGACCTGGTACTCGCGCATCAAGTCGCGCCGGTCGTTCCGTCCGCTGCTGACTGACCGGTTGCCCGGCCTGCCGCCGCCGTTAATCTATACGGACCTCGATTTTTGAGTTTAAACGGGGCGATGCCCGCAACTGCCCATTCGATGCCGCGCCAGACGGAGCCGCAGGATCTCAAGTCCCGGCTGCTGGCGGAGGCGCGCGCGCTCGGGTTCGACGCCGTCAACGTGACGCGGCCGGACGCGATCGGCGCGGCCGGCGAGCGGCTGATGGCATTTCTGGCGCATGGCCGGCACGGCGACATGGACTGGATGGAGAGTACGGCCGAGCGGCGCCGGGATCCGCGCGCGCTGTGGCCGGAGGTACGGTCCATCGTCATGCTGGGCATGAGCTACGCGCCGGAGCGCAATCCGCTGGACGGTTTGCAGCAGCCAGATCGCGGCATCGTTTCCGTCTACGCGCAGGGCAAGGATTACCACGACGTCGTGAAGGCGCGGCTGAAGGCGCTTGCGCGTTGGCTGCATGCGGCGTCGGGTCAGGATGTGAAGGTGTTCGTCGACACCGCGCCGCTGATGGAAAAGCCGTTGGCGCAGGCGGCGGGTCTGGGCTGGCAGGGCAAGCACACCAATCTGGTTTCGCGCACGCACGGCTCGTGGCTGTTTCTCGGCGCCATCGCCAGCCTCGCGGACCTGGAAGCCGACGAACCCGAGGTGGATCACTGCGGCAGCTGCCGCCGTTGCCTGGACGTGTGTCCCACGCAGGCGTTCCCGGCGCCTTACCAGCTCGATGCGCGGCGCTGCATCGCCTACCTGACCATCGAGCACAAAGGCCACATCGACCGCGCGTTTCGGCGTGCGATCGGCAACCGCGTGTTCGGTTGCGACGACTGCCTGGCCGTCTGCCCATGGAACAAGTTCGCCGCCGCCTCGCGTGAGGCGAAGTTCGCGGCGGTGGAGGGAACGCAGCTGCCGCCGCTGGGCGAACTGCTCGCCCTCGACGACGAGCGTTTTCGCGAGCGCTTTCGCGGCACGCCGGTCAAGCGCACGGGCCGCGACCGCTTCCTGCGCAACGTGCTGATCGCAGCCGGCAACACCCGGGATCGTTCACTGGCCGACGACGTGCGCCCCCACGTGCGCGCAACGTCTCCGCTGGTGCGCGCCATGGCCGCCTGGGCGCTGCAGGAGATGCTGGACGAAAGCGACGTGGCGCCGATACGCGAAGAGGCTCTGGCAGTGGAGGACGACGAAGCCGTTGTCTCGGAGTGGCTGCATGGACGCAACGGCACGCAAGAGATCCACGCATGAGCCACTTGTTCTGTTTCGGGCTGGGCTACACGGCACAGGCGCTGGCGCGTCCGTTGTTGCAAGCCGGATGGCGCGTGGGCGGTACGGCACGGTCGGTCGAGGCCGTGGCGAAGCTGCGTGCGGCGGGCTTCGACGCCTTTGTGTTCGACGGTGAAACGCATGTGGATGCCGTGCAGGCAGCGCTGGCAGGCGCGACGCATGTTCTGACGTCGGCGCCGCCGGATGCGCGTGGCGATCCCGTGTTGCGGGTTTACGGCTCGGACGTTCTGGCGGTGCCCCAACTCAGGTGGGCCGGCTACCTGTCCACGGTCGGCGTCTACGGCAACACGCACGGCGGGTGGGTGGACGAGGCGAGCGACGTTAGCGGCGACTTCGACCGAACCCGCTGGCGCATCGCGGCGGAGCGGAGCTGGCTCGATACGCTGAGAAGCGCGAAACGGCAGGCGCAGGTGTTTCGCCTTGCTGGCATTTACGGACCGGGGCGCAGCGCGTTCGACAGCCTGCGCTCGGGCCGCGCGCAACGCATCGTCAAGCCGGGCCAGGTGTTCAACCGCATCCACGTCGATGATATCGCGCGCATCGTTGCGGCGGCGATGAGCGGGCGCGGGGCGCACGACATCTACAACGTGGCCGACGACGAGCCGGCGCCGCCCCAGGACGTGATCACCTACGCCGCGGACCTGATCGGCATGACGCCGCCGGCGGAGATCGCTTTCGAGGACGCGCCGCTGTCGCCGATGGCGCGCAGCTTCTACGAGTCCAACCGGCGCGTTTCGAATGCGCGGTTGAAGGGCGATCTCGGCGTGGAGCTGCGCTATCCGAACTACCGGGATGGCCTGCGCGGAATCCTTGCGGCCGGCACGTAAGCACCACCGGATTGACTCTATTCCATCGCCGTGTTGCCGGAATCCTCCAACAGAGTGCCCGCGGCGGAAACACGGGTATAGGGTGCGGTCATGACGACGGTGCGCTGGCGGGCTTGGCTCGGTTTAGTCGGCACCGTTTTCGTCGTAGGGCTACACCCGGCCCATGCTGACGACAGGCGGGCCGGAGACAGGCGCTCCGACAGCCGCGCGGCCCATTCCATCGCCGACAAATTCGCGTCCGACACCGCGCCGTCTCAGCCTGCCGACGATGTCGATCGGCGAACGCTGGAGCGCAAGCTGCAGGACGAAGAGCGGTTCCGGGCGGACGAGCAGGAGATGCTGGACCGCGCCAAGGCCGAGGCGTCGGAGCGCAAAGCGGCGGAAGATGCAGCCGCGCGCGAGCGCGCCGCTTCGCAAGAGGCCGATGCCAAGAGAGCGGCGGCGGAGGAGGCTCAGCGCATCGCCGAGCAGCGCCGTCAGTCCGAGGAAGCCGAGGACAAGGCCGCGCGAGAACGCGCCGCACGCGAAGCCGCATTGATCAAAGAAGCCGACGCACGCCGCAAGGCCGAGCAGGAGCAGGCGGCAGCGAAGGCCGAAGCGGAACGCAAGGCGAAAGCCGAAGCCGAACAGCTGGCCGCAGCGAAGGCAAAAGCCGAACAGGAGCGGGCCGAGGCGCAGCAGCGCGAGATCGACGCGCGCCGCAAGGTGGAGCAGGAGCAGGCGGCGGCGAAGGCCGAGGCGGAACGCAAGGCGAAAGCCGAAGAACTCGCCGCAGCGAAGGCGAAAGCCGAACAGGAACGGGCCGAGGCGCAGAAGCGCGAGATCGAGGCGGCCAAGCTGCGCATCGAGGAGGCGAAGCGTGCTGACGCGCAGCGGCGTGAAGCCGAGCAGACGGCGGCGCGGCAGCGCGAGGCCGAGGCGATCAACGCGCGTGTCGAGGCCGCGCGCAAGGCGGACGACCAGCGCCGCATGGAGGCCGAGCGCGAGGCGGAAGCACGGCAGTTGAGCGAGAAGCTTGCACGCGCACGCGAGCAGCGCGAGGCGAAGGGGGCACGCGAAGGCTACAGCGCGCTCGGCGGACCAGCACCGGACGAAATCGAGCCACGGCCCGCATCGCGACCGATGCCCGCGACCGGCAGACCGGTTCGCAACGTCGCCGCGGCCGACACGAACGAGACGCGAGCCACGATCCTGCTCGTGATGGAGCCGGGAACGCGCGGCATTCGCCGTCGCGAGAAGACTGCCGACCCCATCGTCTGCATCGGCGCGCAGTGCTACGTCAGCAACGGCATGGAGGACACGGCCACTGCGATGACGCGCGCGCGTGCGTTCGGGCCCGGCAATACGCTGGGACAGCGCGCGGGCGCGTGCCGCCATTCGCTGGTGTGCGCGTTCCGCAATGTCGAGACCGGAGCGGGTCTGTTCCAGCTGCAGCCGGTCGACATGCGCATCCTGCGCCACGACCGCCGCGAGACACAAATGCTGAAGATCGACGGGACGTGCGCGGTCGACCGCGGCCGGCTCAGCTGCGCGCGCGCCGTGCGCGCCGGCAGCTACCGCGCGTGGATCGTACCTGAGAGCTTGGCGC
>JAKAXS010000558.1 GCA_021816505.1 Pseudomonadota bacterium | reverse complement strand
GCAGCACTTCGGCCGGAAATCATAGACAGTGCGGATGATCTCGACGGCGTCGATCCAGACCGTTCCGCAGGCTTCCGCGATCTCGCCCGGATAAATGAGCGCTGCCGCATTCTGCACGATGGCGCCGGCTTCCAAGCCGACCTCGGCGGCGAGTTTGGCGAACTCACGGATTTCGCGTGCGTCGACGACGCCGCCGATGAGCGGCGTCAACTGGCTATGCCTCGCCATGTTCGCCGCCTCCGAAAGGCCGCGGAGCACCGCCTGCAGATACGGAGGCGAACCCAGCGGCAGGAACAGGTCGGGGGGCATCTCCATCCAGTTCTCGATTAGCCGGCGCGCGCGGTCCGAACTTATGCGCGACAACCGGACATGGACGGGACTGCGAGCGTTCTCGGCCAGGAAGGGCGCACAAGCGTCGCGGATGATGGCCGCGATGTCGGTCTGCAATTGCGGGCTCCGGCTCCCCAGCCTGGAGATCGCGTCAACGAAGGGTTCGATGGCGCCCTGAGACATCAGAAGATCGGTGAGCCGAACGACGGCAAGGCCGGGCGCGGTGGCGCAAGCCGCCTCCTGCGCCTCGCCCGAGCCTCTCGGCGCCGCCCAGACCTCGCACTGCGACTCGGCGTCGGCGAAAGCCAGCAGACGGTCGAGCGTGGCGCGCCCGGCGTCACTCGCACGCAGTTCGATGCGCCCCGCATAAACGCGGCCCGTAGTCCCGTCGATTGAGATCTTGTCGCCTTCGCGAAAGGGTTCGCCGTCGATCGTGAAGCTGCGTCGCGCTTCGTCGATGACGATGGTCTCGCAGCCAACGATGCAAGGCTTGTCGAGCGCGCGGGAAACGACGGCGGCGTGGCTCAGCGCGCCGCCCGTCGCGGTCACGATGCCGTTCGCGGCGAGCATGCCCCTGATATCCTTGGGGCTCGTAATCGGACGTAGCAGCACGACCTCCTCGCCCCGGCCGGCGGCTTCCGCCGCACGGTCGGAATCGAGCACCGCGGCGCCGTGGCCGTGGCCCGGCGAAGAGCCGAGCCCCTGCGCCAGCATCCGCGCGGCGGCGAGGCCCGCCTCGTCGAACGCCGGGCGGCTGAGCTTCCGGATCTGGTCCGGCGAGACGCGGGCGATGGCCTCGCGGGTGGAGATAAAACCCTCGTCGATCATGTCGACCGCAATGCGGATCGCCGCCGCTGCAGTCCGTTTGGCCGGCCGAACCTGCAACATGTAGAGCCGGCCGCTCTCCACGGTGAACTCGATATCAACTGCGTCGAGATAGAGCCTTTCGAGCTTCGCGCCGATGTCGATGAGACCAGCGCGCAACGCCGTGTCAATGCCCTTGGGGTCCGACAGATCAATCGGGCTATGCGTACCCGCCACAAGGTCTTCGCCCTGACGGCCGACCAGATATTCGCCGTAGAGCGCGCGCGTCCCGTCATTGGGATTTCGCGTGAAGGCTACGCCGCAGCCGGAATTCTCGTCGGCGTTGCCGAACACCATCGCTTGAATCGTCACCGCCGTGCCGAGGTCGTCGGAAATCCCGTGATGCTTGCGATAAGCCTTCGCGCGCGGGCTGTCTCAGGAGCGAAAGACGGCGGCGATGGCCTGCTCCAGCAACTTCAGCGGGTCGGAGTCGACGTCCTCACCCTCGGCTTTGGCGTGCGCGAGCACTACCGCTTCCAGCGCCGCGAAGGATTCTTTCGAAGGCACCGCATTCGCGTGCGCCGCCGCTTTGCTCACGGCTTCGACGAGATTGGCGGGATCGAGACCGAGCACGGTGTCGAAAAACATGCGCCAGAAGCGCAACCAGGTATCGAGCACGAACCGGGCGCCGCGCGCTTGCGCCAACGCGTACGCCGAGGCGGAGGTAAGACCGAGGTTGAGCACGGTGTCCATCATGCCGGGCATGCTGACCGCCGCACCTGAGCGAACCGAAACAAGCAAAGGTCGTTCGACGCCGCCGAAGCTTCTGGCTGTGGCGCTCTCCAACTTCAACAACGCCGAGCGAACCTCCGCCATCATGGCTTCGTCGACCTTTTCGCCATTGACCCGGAAGTGACGAAAGCCCTCGGCTCCAATCACAAAAGCCGGCGGCACGGGCACGCCCGCCGCCGCCATGCGGCTCAACCCGCTGGCCTTCCCGCCGTAGCGATTGGCGTCGTCAACTTCAGGGTCCGCAACATCGCGCACGAACAAAAGCGTGGTAGCCGGCATCGTGCGCCCCTTATACGTCCCGAGGCCGGCCGATGACGGAAAGAATGTCCTCATGAAACTCGAACCACACCGTATGGACGGAGTCGAGGGTCGGTCCGCAGACGTAGTCGAGCTTGCCCTGATCGATCAGGCCGACGCCTTCCGTGAACCGCCGAATATAATTCTCATAGCGCGGCAACGTCGGCAGCATATCGCGCGTGGCTTTGACGAGCCGCTCCACGACTTTGACGATCTTGGACAGCGCCTTTTCATCGTTGTCGCTTTTCTGCCAGTCGCTAACCGCCTTGATGAACTGCTCGTTGAGTGTCTCGAAGCGCTCGTACCAGGCGAGCACCATCGGATCCTCGCGCAGCGCAGCGTAGAGTTGGCCATAATACTGGTGAACGCGTGCGGTGCCGTCCGATGTTACAAGATACCGCCCATCGAGGTCCATTGTCATGTTGCCGCTAATTAGGAGAAAAGCGCTCATTTGTGCATTTGCTGCTGTTTAAGATGAGAAAGTCTTGAGGCGATATTCTCACTATTGCCGCAATATCTGAGAATATGGCCGGGTGTGAGG
>JAKAXS010000557.1 GCA_021816505.1 Pseudomonadota bacterium | reverse complement strand
CCCCAGAACACACCTTTTGCACCCATGGCCGCCTCTTTGACTTGTCTCCCCTCCGCCGCGGATATGGTACTCTTCAACGAGAAGGGCAGAGATCAGATGAATTAGGAGGATGACATGGGACTGCAGGCCGAACGCCTTTACTATACGAACAGCTACTTACGGGAGTTTTCGTCAGTTGTCGAAGAGTGCAGAGAACGGAATGGAGAAACTTGGATTCGCCTGCGGGAATCCGCTTTTTACCCCACATCAGGTGGGCAACCGTTCGACACGGGATATCTGCAAGTGATCGATGACAGTGGCCAAGATGGATCAAGCGATCCCGGAGGTACAGCCCGAGACGCACAAGCCGCTCCTGACCCAGCGGCGCAGGCCACGCCTCGAAGCGGTGGTGGGGGGGACTTCATCGACGTGATCGCGGTGGAAGTCGAAAACGGGCAAGTGTGGCATCGCATCTCGGCTCAGCAGCCACCACTTGGACAGAGCCCGGTCGACCAAGCCGCAGGGCAGGTCGCTGGCCGACAGAGCCCGGTCGACCACGTCGCCGACACGCGGAACTCGGATTGCCCGTTGGAAGTTGGCCAAGTCGTGATCGGCCACATCGACTGGGCGCGCCGCTTCGACTTCATGCAGCAGCACAGCGGCCAGCACATCTTGTCGGCGTGCTTCGAACAGATGCAGGGCGCCAACACGACCAGTTTTCACATGGGCGACACCTATTCCAGCATCGACGTCGACGTCGCCTCACTGACCGATGACCAGTTGCGGGACGTTGTGTGGGAGGCGAACCGGTGGATCTGGCGCGACGTCCCGATCCGCGCCCGCTTCGTGTCGCAAGCGGAGTTGGCGCAGATGAAACTGCGCAAGGCGCCGAGCGTGTCGGAGGACATCCGGATCGTCACAATTGAAGGCCTTGAGGACAACGCCTGCGGCGGGACGCACCCGTCTTCGAGCGGGCAGGTCGGGGAGATCCTCGTCACCAAGACGGAGCGCATGCGCGGCGGCGTCCGCGTGACGTTCGTCTGCGGCGAACGCGCATTGTCGGTCGGGAAGGATGCGGTTGATCTCGTTCGTCAGATCGCGACCGATTTGTCCGTCGGGCCCGCTGACCTGGCGGGCGCAATTGAGTCTCTCCAGCACCAAGTGAAAGAAGGCAACCGCAGATACGACGAGATCCGAAGCCACTATGCAAGTTTGCTCGCCCGTGACTTCGCCGCGAACCAGACGACAGTAATTGACGGGACACATGTCCTGTTCGCTGTCCTGCCCGATCTCGACGAGGTCCAGGATGTGAAGCGTATGGCTCTGGCGTCTGCGCAATGGCTGGCGACTGAGCATCCGGGTGAACCGCAACTGGTAGTCTTCGCAGGCGAGATCGCTGGCCGGACGCACGTGGTCGCGCAGGCGACGGACGGCGCGATCGCGGGGGCGGACGGGATCATCAAAGCGGTCCTGCCCGCACTCGGCGGCAAGGGCGGCGGCAACGCCAAAGCGGCGCAAGGTTCGGCGCCGGCGTCTGCAACGGAAGTGTTGACGGCGATTGAGCGTGCTCTGTCGCGCTGAACGTGCTGTGGGACCAGGCTGCACAGAACCTATTTTCCACCGGATCGCGCTATTTTTTCGTACGCTACTTCCCTTATGTGGTATATCATGAATTCATAGCAAATACAGATCAGGGATATGCCGGGAGGCAGCGTTGCGAAACACGATCCGGGGGTGGGTACGTGGCGACGGGCTACAGTCAGGCACAGCGCCTGATCCAGATGTTACACATGATTAACGCCGAGCCAGGGGAGTACACGGTCGAGAAGTTGGCTCACTATTTCAGTGTCAGCCAGCGGACGATTATCCGAGATATCAATGACCTCCGCGATCTCGATTGCCGAATTGAGACAAAAGAAGGCACCGGCGGCTACCAAGTCTTCTATGACCCCCTTCGCCTCCCTATGCGACTGACAGAAGAAGAGAAAGCCGCCATCGACCTGATGCCGGAGCTCGCTGCGTCGCGCAGCACGGAGCCAGGGTTCGGTGAGGTCATGGACGCGTATCACACCGCGATTGCGAAGGTGTACGACAAACTCGGATTCAGCAGCGGGGCGGAGAGTTGGCGGGATCGACTGACAGAACGCATCTTGCTCAGCCCGCGCGACGAGGATGGCAACCACGACGGTAGCATCATTGAACTATTCGACGCCGTGCAGCGCCAGTCGACAGTGGACATGACGTACTACACGGCCAGCACCGGCAAATGGACACAGCGCATGTTTGACCCCTACTACATCCTGCCTCGACACAACAACCTGTACGCGATTGGATACTGCCACCTTTCTGATTCGTTTCGGACGTTTCGCGTCAGTCGGATGCGCAACGTCCGCTGCCTCGACCGGCCGTACATCGAGCATGAGGACTTTATGCTCAAAAGGGTTGTGGAGCAGGCCTTTGGCGTTGACTCAACCGGACAACTCATCACAGCCGTGGTGCGGTTTCCAAAGCGGGTCATTGCGTACGTTAAAGAGGACATCGACAACAAGAACAGCATTCTCGAGGAGACGGAAATGGGGACTGACAGCATCCAGTTGAAAATCCGAACCCACCTGAATGCGGAGTTCTTGAGGTGGGTGTTCCAGTATGGCTCAGACATCGAGGTCGTGGGACCGGATGAGCTCGTCGCCGAGATCCGAAGGAGCGTACAGACTCTGGCACAGCGGTATTTGGGGGCGGGGGAGGCTGTGCCGGAGGCATGAGAGGTGAGGCTAGGATGGTTCCGGGC
>JAKAXS010000556.1 GCA_021816505.1 Pseudomonadota bacterium | reverse complement strand
ACGATACCTTCGGACATCTGTTCGGCGACGAGGTGCTGCTGCTCATCGCCCGCCGGATGCAGGAGACATTCCGCCAGTCCGAGGCCTTGTTCCGATTCGGGGGCGAGGAATTTCTCGTCATCCTCGACGATGCCGACGAAGCGGGCGCGACGAACGCGTTCGAACGCTTCCGCACGGCGATCGAGCGACACCGGTTTCCCCAGATCGGACAGGTCACGGTCAGCATCGGCATCACCCGCATCGACTCCTACGACATTCCCGCCTCGGCCATCGATCGCGCCGATTCGGCGCTGTACTACGCCAAGGAGCACGGCCGCAATCGCACGCTGGCATACGAAGCGCTGCTGCGACATGGCCTGCTCGCCCGGAAGGAAGTGCAGGGCACGGAGTTGGAACTGTTCTGATCGATTCAACGGCTTCCGACTTGACCTGGCGGTTCGGCGGGCCGACGATTGCGCCATCACGCCGCCCCATTGATTTCGGTCAGGGTGACGGTGTGCGCCGCGCGGTAGCTTGCGGAGGCGGCAAGGGAATCGCAGTGGGTGGTCCAGTCCAGGAGACGCATCGATGGACCCGGCAAGACTCCGGAGCGAAGCGCTCGATATCCGAGAATCCGTCGTGATGGGCGTTGCCGGCACGGCGCCGGCGTTCAGCGCCGCAGCGGCGACCGCAACGCTGATCGGCGCGGTCGGCACGCGGGCGCCGGGCAGCCTTCTCGATTGCGGCCTCATCATGTTCGGCGTCGCCCTTGCCTACATGTACTTGAACCGCGTCAACCCCAACGCGGGCGCTTCGTACGCGTGGGTTCGGGACGAATTTGGTCCCGTTCCCGGATTTCTCGCCGGCTGGGCGCTTCTTGTGGCGTCGGCGGTATTCATGGTGTCCGGCTCGATTCCGGCCGCGACGGCGACTTTGATGCTGGTCAGCCCGGCTTCGGTCAACGAACCGGCCCGCGTGGCGCTCGTCGCCGGCGCGTGGTTCGTGATCGTGAGTCTCGTGGCGATGAAGGGAATCAAGGTGGCCAGCTACACCCAGGTCATCATGACCGGCATCGAGGTCGTTACGCTCTGCGTGGTCGTCGTCGCCGCACTGGTTTGGCACGGCGGTGCGGCAGCGCACCCGTTTTCCTGGCGCTGGTTCTCGCCGGAGGCCTTCACGCCGCGATCGTTCGCCAACGGAGCGGTAACGGCACTCTTCTTTTTCTGGGGCTGGGACGTGACCCTGAACCTTACGGAGGAAACCCGGGACGCCGTCCGGGCTCCCGGCCGCGGCGCGCTGATCGCCATGGCGATCGTTCTTTTCCTTTTCGTTTCCTTCGTGACCGGAACGCTCCTTTCGCTCACGGACGGCGAGATTCAAAAATCGGGGACCAATGTGGTGTTCGCCGTCGCGGAGAAACTGTTTCCAAAGCCCTGGAGCTATATGGCGATTCTCGCCGTGATGCTCAGCACCATCGGAACCTTGGAAACGTCCATCCTCCAGTTCACGCGAACGATGTACGCGCAAGGGCGGGACCGCATGCTCCACCCGCGGTACGCGGCGATCCACGGCAGATGGCAGACGCCATGGATCGCCACCCTCCTCATTCTGTTCATCGGCCTGTCGCTGCTTGCGCTTTCCTCGAATTTCTCGACGGTCGATCAGATCATTCGCGATTCCGTCAATGCGATCGGATTCCAGGTGGCGCTGTATTACGGCCTGGCCTGTGCCGCCTGCGCTTGGCGCTACCGAAGGAGTTCCCCCCGGAACGTAGCGAGCTTCGCGCTGCAATTCGTCTGGCCGATCCTCAGCATGGGATTTCTCGTATTCGTCGCGCTGTACAGCATCCCGACGTTCGATGCAACGACGATCGCCGTCGGCTTAGGGGGAATCGCCGCCGGGGGGGTACCGCTGCTCGTCAACCGGCTACGGCAATAGGGCAGCCTGCCGGCGATGGCTCCGGCGGCGGAAGGTTTCTCGGCGATGAGCACGGAGAATGCCGCGCTCGCCCCGGCCTGCATCGATGCTTCGAACTTGGCTTCCATCCCGCGCCGGTTGGGCAGGCCCGTGAGCGGATCGATCATGGCCGTGGATTGGAGTGTTGTCAACAAAACGGCGACGTCGTGCGGACGGCGCTCTCCGATCCCCCATCTCCTCCGCAGCGGAGATCGAGGTTTCGCTTGCCCGGCGCTTCCGGATGTCGCCGAAGACCTGCGCCGATCGAAGATTGCCCGCGACGCAGCGGGAGCGGCCGCGGGCGGGTGGCGGCGCACCGGCGGTCCTGCGGCTGATGGCGCGGTACCAGGATCGGATCAATTTGCCGTCCTGGCATGTCGCTGCAGGAATTCGGTGATTGCCTTCGTCTCGGCGTCGCCGGGAACGCCTTTGCCCATCGCGAGCATATTGCGTTTCATGCGCTCGACGACCTTCGGCCACTGCCGCGCCGTGTGCTGCCTCGGATCCGGGAGGGCGTGGCATTGTGAGCACACGCTGCGGAAACTCCGGCCCGCCGGCTCATGCAAGTCCGGATAGGCCGACCGGTCGATCGGCCTTGTGGCATATTTTTGCAGATATTCGAGCAACGCCGCCTGTTCAGTCGGGGTTGGTGCTTCGAGGTGCATCATGCCCTGCATCATTTGCATACGGGCGTTCATTCGAGCCAGAACCGCCGGCCACTCGGTCGCGGTGTGCAGACCTGGTCCCGGCAGGTTGTGACACTGGACGCAGTAGCGTTGCAATACCTGCGCGCCGCTCGACCGCGGTTCGGGCAGCAGCGCAGGGTCGATTCAGATC
>JAKAXS010000555.1 GCA_021816505.1 Pseudomonadota bacterium | reverse complement strand
TCCTAGCGTCGCGCCTTCCGGCACAACACTGCAGCCCGTGCCGTCACGCCGGGCAATGGCAAGCCTTGCAAGAATCCATGGGACCTCTGGTAATACGCAAAGTCACCGGCACCGCAAAGTGCGTAGGCGTTCATCAAAGACCGCAGCGGGAGCCTGACCGTCGTCGTCCGCCGTGGGCAAACCCACCTAGCCGCACAATGTCCGCGTCTCGAGACTTACGATAAGAAGCCGTTGGCAGCCGCTACGGGTGAAATAGGTGTGCCATCGTTGCCAGCAGAAGGGGGGCGTGCAACATTCGGGAATATTTCATTCGTGAAATGGACGCACAATGAAGTTTATTTTCGTTTTTTCGAGCTCTCTACTGACTCGCTGGAAAGCTGCATTGCTGCTGTTTTTCATCTCCGTTTCTTCGCTTCCCGCCACAGCCCAGACTATTCCGGAAACGTATCGCGGGGTGTGGCGGAATATTTCCGATCAAGGCGACTGCAAGCATTCTGATTGGAATGGCTCTGCTCATGCGGACACGCACATTCACGTCACGGCCAAGGAGATTGAACTGGTCGAGGCGCGCTGCAAGTTCACGTCCGTAAAGCGGTCTCAATACAACGATCTGCGCCTAATGTCGTCGTGCATGGCGGAAGGCACCGGCTTCCGAACGTCGGAGATCTGGTCCGTTCACAACTGGCGCGACAGTAAGCTGCTGGTAATTACGAACGTGGCGAAGAAAGACCTGCCCACCGCCGTCTATCAATTCTGTCCGAAGGCGGATGCCTCGGGCGCGGCATCCGCCGGCAGACCGGACCAGAACTCGGAGAAAAAATTCGAAACTCTGCCGCAGGACGTTCATACTTACGTCTCCGAAGTGCGCGGGCGGTGCAAATCGCTTCTGAGCGAAATTCCCGAACAAGACCGCAAAGACCTTAACTATATTCCAGATAACCCGATGCAAGGTATCCGGCACTTCGAACTGGAAGGAAGGCCCGCGATCGTTGCGGACAATTTCGAACTCTGCACAAGCGACATACCCGGAGCAAACTGCTCAAATCGCGGATGCGACCTTGCCGTCTGGCATGAGGAGCAGGACGGAATGTGGCGCCGCGTTTTCCATGAGCACGTGCATGAACGGGCCGCATTAGAATTCGACTCATCCTCGCAACGCCTGCAATCGATAAACTTCAGTATATACGCAGGCGATGGAAGATGCCGCCCGCCACCCGACCGCGAGTATACCAGCGGCGAAAGCTGCGCACTCGTAGCGCGCTTCAAGAACGGCCAATGGGACTATCAACCCGCGCGATAGCCCAAAGCAAACTGCCCTTCGACGTGCAACGCCTCGATTTCTTCCTCGTTTGCGTTGTTTTTCAGGAGCGCCCACTGTTCGGGTCGGATGAACTGCCCAGCAGGCAGAATTATCCAACCGTCTTCGTCGCCGACCGCGACGAAACTCAACGCTGCGACACATAGCGCGGTGAGCGCACAGACAAGAGCCGCTCGGTCGTCGTGGTTGACGACACTGTTCGGCTCGATCGATAGATGCCGTCCCGGCAGGCAGTGGTTCACCAGCGCGTTCAATTTGCCCGTCGTCGCGAGATGCTGGAAAAAGCTATCGGATCGGTTGCTTCTACGAGCTGCAAGGCGCACAGGATCGTCGATCATCATCCCAAGAAACGTACTTGGAAACGCTTCTACGACCGCTTTCTGATCGATCGCCACCTTGTGGCAAGCATTTTGCAGATCGCAATGGGCGATCACGTGACGGACGCAAGCATTGGCGTGGCTGTTCAGTTCCCTACCTACTGGCGCGCTGGATTGTCCGGGCTTCCCGATTAGAGGATGAAGTCGGCGAGTCAGCATCCGCTCTGCGGTTCGATACCGACCGATCACATCGAAGCCGCGACGAATGGGGCCGTCGAAAGCTGCCGCGATTATTTGGCGACCGGCGGCGACCTGAGCGATGGTGCTCTCCCGTTCAGGTTCTAGCGCCCGGAAACGCCCTATCTCCCAAGAGATTGTTGAGCCGCTCCAGTCGAGCCGACAGATTGCGCTGGATCGGCGCTTCAGTGAGTACCCCACATCGACGCCGATTACCGAGCCAGCTTTTGGGATCAATAGACGCTCCTGAGGCCGTTAGGTACTCCGCGGAAGCGCCAGCCGGTTCCAGATCAAGGAAACTGGTGAACTCTGAGGGGTGAGCGCTTTGCTGACAGTGCTTGAAGAACTTAATTGCATTAAGCCGCTGATTCTCGCCTGTTTGGCTAGTATGGCATGATCCTCACAGGGTGGAAGACGTTGGACTAAACATGGGCTTCTGCGATCTAAGCGGCACACTAGGAACCAAGCCCGCTTGGCGACCGGTAACCGCTTCTGACGGCAGGCTAACCAACAAACGAAGCGCGCCAAGATGCCTGCTGGCGGTAACGCCGAGAACCCGTTAGGCATCCAGAATAACGAGGTCCTTGACCACGAGGTCCTCGGCAACGTGTGCCCGCAACGCCGATTGAGCCCCGCGGGCTTCCTGAATTCGAAAAGCGCATCCAAATCATGACCTTCCCGTCAGTCCATCCCGCGCTCGGGCGCACACTTGTCGCGCGCGGTTACGCGGTCCCGACTGCCGTGCAGCTCGCGGTTCTCGAGCCCGAGACGGCCGGCCGGGACCTGCTCGTCTCCGCCCAGACCGGCTCCGGAAAGACGGTGGCCTTCGGACTGGCCATCGCCCCGACGCTGCTCGGAGAAGCGGAGCGTCTGCCGCCAGCCGCCCAGCCGTTGGCCCTGATCATCGC
>JAKAXS010000050.1 GCA_021816505.1 Pseudomonadota bacterium | reverse complement strand
TCTCGGCGTCGAGGCAGGGTCCATCGGATCGATCTCGACCACCCACCCGAAGCGATGCGCTTCGTTCGGCTCGCGGCCGATGTCGAAGCGGTCGTGAAACCTGCCCCACTGGTACCACTCCATCGGCACGCCGTAGCGCATCAACCCGCTGCGCTGCGGATGCTTCTCCAGCGCGGCCTTGTTCCAGAAGTAGTAGTTGATGTTCTCCTCGCACGTCAGCCACGTACCCCATGGCGTCATGCCGCCCGCGCAATTGTTGAGCATGCCGCGCACACGCTCGCCCTTCGGATCGGCCGCGGTGCGCATCAACGGGTGCCCGCGCGCCGGCCCCGAGATCTCCATCTCGGTCTCGGCCGTGATGCGACGCGCATAGCGTGAGTCGGGAACGACCGACCACTTGCCGTTCGCGCGCACGATCTCGATGACGGCACCGCCGTGCGCCATCATCTCGATCGCCACGTGTCGTTCCGTGATTGCTGCGAACGTCGCGTCGCCGCCTGCTGTCGCGCTCATGCCGCGCCCGCGCGGCGGCAAGCCTGCAAACATCAGTTCTTCGTTCGTGTACTCGTGATTGACCACCAACAGGCCGCGGTCCCCCACGTCGTCCAACGGGACGAAGCCGATGAAATCGTTGTTGTAGCCAAACTGCTTGGCCTGCGCCTCCGGCCCCTGCGTCGCCGGCGCGAACGCCGGCGCATCCGGCAGCACGCCATCGCCCCAGCGTATCAGCACGTCGGCGTCGTAGCCCTCCGCCACGTGATGCGTTTCATCGTCGACCACGGCCAGCTCGACGAAATCGAACACCGGCAGCCGATCTACCGAAGCCGCCAACGCCGGTCGCGCCCGCAGCGCCGACACCGCGGCCGCCCCCGCAACGCTCACGGCCAACGCCCCCCGCGCGAAGTCTCGCCGCGACAGCCGCACAGCGACCACGTCTCCCAACGACGCATTGAGGCTGGGGTTCGCGCCGCGATCCTCGGCTTCCTCAGCCAGAACCGAGACGGGACGATCGAGATCAGACATTTGGTGCATGCTCCGGGCGCAACTGCGGGCTAACCTAGGCGCCGCACATCAAGCAGATGTGACGATGTTTCTCCATCTGGAGCAATGCATTGCTCGCCGCAAGGACCGCTCTATGACATTCGTGTTTCCGCCGGCCGAGCCCGTATCGGTCGCCATCTCCGGCTCGTCGGAAATGTTTCCCGTGAATCGCGTCTTCTGCGTCGGCCGCAACTACGCGGCTCACGCCCGCGAGATGGGGCACGACCCCGATCGCGAGCCGCCATTCTTCTTCCAGAAGAATGCCGATTGCATCACGACCGACGGCGTCTTTCCCTATCCCGCCGGAGCCAGCGACGTGCATCACGAGATCGAATTGGCGGTTTGCCTGAAGTCCGGGGGCAACAGCATCGCGGCCTCAGACGCGCTCACGCATGTGTTCGGCTACGTCGTCGCGCTCGACATGACGCGCCGCGACTTGCAGGCCGATCTGAAAAAGTTGGGGCGTCCGTGGGAAGTGGCGAAAGCATTCGCAGCCTCCGCGCCGTGCTCCGCCATCCAGCCAGTGTCCGCGATCGGGCATCCCGCCGCCGGCGAGATCCACCTTCACGTCAACGGCGCGGTTCGGCAGGCGGGCGACCTGCAGCAATTGATATGGCCCGTCGCAGATTTGATCGCGCGCTTGTCGACGTACTTCACCCTGCGCGCAGGGGACATCATCCTCACCGGCACACCAGACGGCGTCGGCGCCGTACACCCTGGCGACCGTTTGAGCGGCCACATCCACGGAGTCGGTGATCTGGACGTCGTCGTGCGTTAGTTGAGATCTTTCGGCAGACGCGGCAGCGGCAGCACGGGCACGCCGTCATCCACGAGACCCTTCACGTCATCCAGGCTTGCCTCGCCGTGAACGAGGCGCTCTTCCCCTTCGCCGAAATGGATCTTGCGTGCCTCTTCGGCAAACCGATCCCCGACGTAGGTAGACTTCGATTCCACTTCGGAGCGCAGCTTGCGCAGCGCCGCGAAGATCTCCCGCTGCCGTTCGGCACCGGGCGCCTGCCGGGTCGCAGCCCCGCCGCGCCGGCCGGCAATGGCGGGCGCCATCACAGCCTTCGAAACGGCCGAGGTGCCGCACACGGGACACGACAGATGCCCGCTCTTCGCCTGCGCGTCGAACGCCTCGCTTCCGCGGAACCAGCCTTCGAACTCGTGGCTCTCGTTGCAGATGAGCCGGTACTTGATCATATCGCCACCTTCACACAGGGCATGCCGGCGTGTTCAACTTCGAACGGACGATCGTGCCGCATCGACGGCACACGGCTGCGCGCCTCATCGACCAATCGCAAATCTACATCCGCGAAGATAACTGAAGGCTGAACGCCGCCTTCCGCGATCACCTCGCCCCAAGGCGTGATGACGATGCTGTGGCCGTAGGTATCCCGGCCATGCTCGTGCCGTCCACCCTGCGCCGCCGCCAGCACGAAGCACTGCGCCTCGATTGCCCGCGCGCGCAGCAGCGTATGCCAGTGCGCCTCGCCGGTAACCTTGGTAAAGGCCGCCGGCCCGCTGATCATCACCGCCCCGGCCTGCGCCAGGGCCCGATGCATGTGTGGGAAGCGCAAGTCATAACAAATCGTCAATCCGAGCCCACCCCATGGCGTCTCGGCCACCACCGCGCGATGCCCGGCCTGATAGCTGTTGCTTTCGCGATAGCTTTCCCCGCTCGGCAGATCGACATCGAACATGTGGATCTTGTCGTAGCGTGCCGTCACCTGTCCGTCGGGTGCGATCAGGTAGGAGCGGTTGGCGATCTTGTCCGGCGTCACCTTCACGCCCATCGATCCGATATGCAGCCAGATCTCCAACTCGGCCGCCAATGACGTGAACGCCGCCAGCGCCGCGTGCGACTCCTCCGGCTCGATCGCAGCGAACAACCGCTTGCGCTCCAGTTCCATCAGCGTCGTCACTTCCGGCGTCTGCACGTACTGCGCACCGCCCGCTGCCGCCTCGCGGATCAACGCCGTCGCGTCGGCCACATTGCGCGCGACATCGCGCCCGGAGCACATCTGCACCAGCGCGGCTTTGAACATCTTCGGGTGATACTGGCCCGCCATCGCGGCTATGCTGTCCTGAACTCGAAACTGAAACTCAGACGCCTCTAAGCGCCCTGACGACCTAGCAGCGGATCGAGCCGTCCAGCCCGATCGAGCGCGTAAAGGTCGTCGCAACCGCCGACGTGGTCGTCTCCGATCCAGATCTGCGGCACGGAGGTCCGTCCGCCAGCCTTCTGGATCATCTCTGCCCGCACCTCGCGGACCGACGCGTCGATCTCGGCGAACGGCACGCCCTTCGCCCGCAATAGATCCTTTGCGCGATGGCAGTAACAGCACATAGACGTTGTATAGATAACGACGTTGCTCATCCGTCCTGGTTCCCGCACGCGATTCCCGCGCTGCCCAGCGTACCTTCGCAATATGGGCACGCAAGCGCACTGTGGCAACATGACTACGGCTTTTTTCACGCCGCAACAGCGGCATAGTCGGTTACCAGCGCAAGGGCGAGCACGTCGACGCTGGCGGCACCACCCCGCAGCAGCGCCCGGGCCGCTGCGTCGCATGTGGCGCCGGTCGTAATGACGTCATCGACCATCAGCACGCGACGCCCGGCCACCCGCGTCGCCTGCGCTTGCGGCACGGCGAATGCGCCCCGCACGTTGAGTTTTCGTTCGCGCCGCGTCAGCCCCACCTGCCGCGGCGTCGCCCGTGTCCGCACCAAGGCCAACGGCTCGTATGTCAACGCAGATGAACGGCTAAGATCCTGGGCCAGCAGTGCCGACTGATTGAACCGCCGGGAAATCAGCCGCTGCCGGCTCAGCGGCACCGGCACGATGATGTCGGCGTCCGCGAGCAGCTCCCTGCCCGCCTCCGCCATGAGGCGTGACAGCAATTTCCGAGCCGCATGGGCATCCGAGAACTTGAAGTCGTGGATCAGCTCGCGCAGCACGCCGGTGTAGTGCCCAACCGCCCTTGCCCGTCCGTAGGACGGCGGCTCCGCGACGGCCAGCGCCGAGATCATCTTGCCCCCGGTATCGTAGGGCATCGGCAGTCCCAGCCGGTCGCACAACGGCGGTCGGATGAAGTCGATCCGCGCCCAGCAAACGGGGCAGATCGCATCGTGCCTGTCGAGCCCCCTTCGGCACGACAGGCACACGGGCGGAAACACGATATCCGACACCCGCGTCAGCCGGCACCGCCAGGTCAACCGACGGTGCAGCAGCGGCTCACCCGCGATGTTCGCCTCGATCTCGAACTCTTCGCCCATGGCAGTCTCCCGGCTTCATGCTAAGGCAGGTCGCCGCCGGCCTGAAGCAGAATGTCCGTTTACGCATGACCGCTCCGATCCTATTCGACACACGCTTGCTTGACCTGCGACGCACGCGCGCCGCGGCGCGGATCGGCGCGCACGACTTCCTGCTCGCCCGCGTCGCCGAAGACCTGATCGACCGCCTCGCCCTGGTCAATCGCGCCTTCCCGCAGGCGCTCGATCTGGGCGCGCACCACGGTCTTGTCGGCCAGCGCATCGCACAACTGCCGCGCGTGGAAACTGTGACGTCGCTCGAACCCAACGCCGCACTTCTCGCGTCCTGCGCGCCGCCAAAAGTCCAGGCACAGCTCGAAGCGCTGCCCTTCGCGGAAGAATCTTTCGATCTCGTCGTCTCGGGTCTCGCCCTGCAGTGGGTCAACGACTTGCCCGGCACCCTGATCCAGATCTGCCGCACGCTGAAGCCCGACGGCCTGTTCCTAGGCGCCCTCCTCGGCGGCGCCACCCTCACCGAGTTGCGCCAAGCCTGGCTGATCGCGGAAACCGAGCTGACCGGCGGCGCCTCGCCCCGCGTCGCGCCATTCGCCGACGTCCGCGACCTCGGCAGCCTCGTCCAGCGCGCAGGCTTCGCCCTCCCCGTCGTCGACAGCGACATCGTCACCGTCACCTACCCCGACCCGCTCGCACTGATGCGCGAGATCAAAGCTTGGGGCGCCAGCAACATGCTGACCGACCGTCGCCGCGTTCCCGTCAGCCGACATCTTCTGCTGCGCGCCGCTCAAATCTATGCCGAGCGCTTCGCCCTCCCCAACGGCCGCATCCCCGCCACCTTCGAGATCCTCACGATCACCGCCTGGCGACCACACGTTGACCAGCCCAAGCCGCTGAAACCGGGCTCGGCAACGGTGAGTTTGAAGGACGTTTTGAAGCCGTCGAAGCCGTGACGCGCTCGGCTGCGAAACGCCTCACCCTCCGTCGTCATTAAAATCCGTCAATTGACCGGCAAACCGCCGGATCAATACGTTGCGCGCCTCAACTGAGGAGCGTTGTGACGATGTCGAACAAGGAGCGGAAGCCGAAACCAGTGATGACCTGGGAAAAATTGCTGTCCGGCCGCCGTTATCGAGAGGCACCGAGTACGGTCGAAAACTCCGAAGTCAACGTTTTTCAGGAGGACGCCTCGCGCATCCTCAATTCCACGCCATTCCGGAGGCTTCAGGGCAAAACACAAGTTCATCCCTTCCCCCCTTTCGACTACCTGCGCACCCGCCTCACCCATTCAATCGAAGTCGCACACGTTGGCCGCGTGATTGCTACCGGCGCAATGCGTCAGCTTCCGAGGCTCCCGAAAAAGTTCAAGGCATCCATGGCAGGCGACATCGTCAGCGCCGCATGCCTCGCGCACGATCTCGGCAATCCGCCTTTCGGGCATATCGGCGAGTATGCGATTCAAACCTGGTTCGCGCGCCTCAACGAGGTGAAGCATCCAAGCGAGGAGATAGCCGATCTCGTCGCCGAACTGCTCGCCGATCCACGCACCGACGACTTCAGGAATTTCGATGGCAACGCGCAGGGTTTTCGGATCCTGACGCGACTGACAGGGTGGCGCGACAGGGGCGGTCTTCAGCTCAGCAACGCGACCATGGGAGCCTTCGCAAAGTATCCGCGATCGTCGAGAAAGGCAGGCAAGAAGCGCAAATTCGGCTACTTCAGCGACGACAAGTCTGCAGCGACCTCGATCTACGGTGCGCTGGAGATGCTGCAGATCCCGGAATACGATGCTGACCGCCAGCCGATCGAGCCGAGGGATCCCGCATACCGAAGACATCCCTTTGCCTACATCGTAGAGGCCGCTGACGACATCAGCTACCTGACGTCCGACATCGAAGATGCGGGCCGGATGAAGCTGTTGTCGTTCGACGACTGCGAGCAGTTGCTCAGAAGCATAGCCGACACTAAGGGCCATCTCCCTCGGTACACCGAAATCCCACGCGCCAACGCGCAAGACCGGCTCAAGTATTTGCGAGCGGCTGCCGTCTCGACGCTCATCGACCGCGCAGTCGAGTGTTTCTGTGATCGAGAAGAAGACTTGCTTAGCGGTGGCTTCGGCGAGAATCTTTTCAATGCCACTGGATTTGCCAGCGACGTCGCTGCCATCAGACGGGCTTGCGAAGAATCCATTTACAATGAAGGAGGCAAGTTGCAACTCGAAGCAGCCGGCTTCGACATCATCATGAAGGTCATGGATCTTTATGGAGGAATGATGCTGCAATACGTGGCAGATCCGGAGAAGCTGGACCTGCGCGAGCGCGGACTGTTTGCGCTTCTGCCGCCCGACAGCAAGGAAATGCTGATCGGCGCCGACGTCTACAAGGCCATGCTCGTTCTGGTCGACTACGTTTCGGGTATGACGGACCGCTTCATCCTCGACCTCTACCAGAAGCTCACCGGCACCAACCCAACCATCGGCCGCATGATGTAGCCCGCGCGACCCCGCCCTACCCCAACAAGTCCCTCAGCCACGGCACGAGCGGTTTGTCGGCGTCCGGCATCGGGTAGTCGGCGAGGCGGCTGGCGCGCACCCACTTGATCTCCTGGCCCTCGCGCGGCTCGACGTCGCCTTCCCAGTTGCGGCAGATGAACAGCGGCATCAGCAGATGAAACGCCTCGTACGCGTGGCTCGCGAACGTGAAGGGCGCCAGACACGTGTCGCACACCTCGATCGACAGCTCCTCGCGCAGTTCGCGCACCAGCGCCTGTTCGGGCGTCTCGCCCTTGTCCACCTTGCCGCCGGGAAACTCCCACAGCCCGGCCATCGGCTTTCCCTCCGGCCGGCGCGCGATCAGCACGCGATTGTCACGGTCGACCAGGGCCGCGGCAGCGACCAGCAGCATGGGTTTCGTCGTTTCGATGATCGTCACGTGCCCGCCACCTAAACCGCCTCGCCGCGCAGCAGCCGCGGCACGTCACCCGTCAGACCCGCCGCCTCCGTCACGAACATCTGCTTCAACATCGGGCTCCGGTCGACGAGGCCCAGCCCCACATCGCGCGCGGCGCGCAGCAGCGTCGAGTCATTTGAGAACAGCACGTTCAATCCGTCAAAGGCCGCGGTCGACATCGTGGCGTCGAAGCGCCGCCAGCGCTCGTACCGCTCCAGCGCCTGCGTCGATCCCAGATCGAGGCCAAGCCGCGCCGCGTCCGTCACGGCTTCCGTCAGCGCCGCCACATCGCGCAGCGCGAGATTGAGCCCCTGCCCCGCGATCGGGTGAACGACATGCGCCGCGTCCCCGATGACGGCGAAACGCGGCGCAATGTACGACCGCGCCAGATGCAGTTCCAGCGGCCAAGACTGTCGCGGCCCTGCCAGTGCCAGGCGCCCCAGCCGCCCGCCGAACCGCTTGTCCACTTCGTCCAGGAAACCGGCATCGTCCAGCGCCAGGATGCGTTTGGCCTCGTCCGCCTCTTCCGTCCAGGTAATGCACGCCCGATTGCCCGTCAGCGGCAGAATGGCGAAGGGGCCCGCCGGCAGAAAATGTTGGACGGCGCGGCCACCATGCGGCCGGTCATGCGCGACGGTGGTGACGATGCCGATCTGCGGATAGCTGCGCGAAACGCTCTTGATGCCGGCCAGCGTTCGTAACGGAGAATTCCGGCCGTCGGCGGCGATCAAGAGAGACGTGGTGACGGCACCCCGATTGCGCAGCGTCGCATTCACCCGCGCCGCGTCGAACGCGACCGCCTCGATCTCGTCCGGAGCCAGGATGTCAACCGCCGCGTCCGCAGCAACGACCTCGGCCAGCGCAGCACCCAACGGCCCCGCCGGCACGATAAACGACGCCGCTTCTCCACCCTCGACCACATTCTCATACGTCAGCAAGACGGGGCGGATGCCCGCATCGAGCGACGAGTCCGTGATCTCGATCGCCGAGACCGGCTGCGCCGCATCCGCGACCCGATCCCAGATGCCCAGCGCCGACAGCATACGCCGCGAGCCGGCCGACAGCGCGAACGCACGCGAATCCACAGCGGGCACAGTGCCGCCAACCGCGCGCGTGTCGACCAGCGCAATGCGCGCACTTCCCTCCAGCGCCTGGCTCAAGCCCCGCGCCAGCGCCAAGCCGGCATAGCTCGCACCGGAAATGACGATGTCATAGCGCCCATTCGGCGCAGCGTTCGTCATGGCCTCCTGGCAGTCTCCTTGATACAGAAGGTTTCTCAGGGTGTTGGCGGCGGGCTCCACAAAGCGGAGTCGCCAGCGCCCCTATTCAAGGCAAGCGATAGCACCTAACGGCGGACACCTCCATGCCAGCTGCATCCGGAACTGAAGCCAAATCCAACGGCCAAGCCCTGAAGGATTTGCTGACCCTGCTCGACCTGGAACGCCTGGAGGACAACCTGTTCCGCGGCCACAGTCCCAAGGAAAGCTGGCAGCGCGTCTACGGCGGCCAGGTGCTCGGCCAGGCTCTCGTCGCCGCCGTGCGGACCATTTCGGAGCCGCGGCCGGTACACTCACTGCACGCCTACTTCCTGCTGGGCGGCGATCCCTCGATCCCCATCATCTACGAGGTGGAACGCACCCGCGACGGCGGCAGCTTCTCCACGCGCCGGATCAAGGCCATCCAGCACGGCCGCACCATGTTCGCGATGAGCGCCTCGTTCCACAAAAGCGAAGACGGCTACGAGCACCAGGCCGAAATGCCCCAGGTGCCACCCCCCGACGAACTTCCCAGCGCGGCGACGTTGATGAGCAAGCTGCTCGACCGCCTGCCGGAGAACATGCGGTCGTACTGGCAGCGCGAGCGCCCGTTCGAAATGCGTCCGGTCGATATTTCGCGCTACCTCACACGCGAAAAAACCGCGCCGGTCCAACACGTTTGGATCAAGGCCAACGGCACGCTGCCGGACGACGCCAGCCTGCACCAGTGCATGCTGGCCTACGCCTCGGACTTCACGTTGCTCGATACGGCGCTGATCGCCCACGGCAAGCTGCTGTTCGATTCCGATATCCAGCTGGCGAGCCTGGATCATGCCCTGTGGTTCCACCGGCCGTTTCGCGCCGACGAGTGGCTGCTGTATACGCAAGACAGCCCCAATGCCAACGGCGCCCGTGGCCTCTGCCGCGGCAGCATTTTCTCTCAAGACGGCCGCCTGATCGCCACCGTTGCCCAAGAAGGACTCATCCGGCGGCGAGAAAGCGCATACCTGATCAAATAATAGGCAAGACATCTACATCGGCTACATTTTGTGCAGATATCGGCCGGCAGAACAGCCCGGTTTTTTCGCAAGGCGCAACGTAAACCTGCAGAATCAGCACGTTAGCGCGTGCCCCCGGAATTGGCACAGCTCTTGATCTCTTAACCCGCGGTTACCGCCGTTGCGGCGGACGGACCGTATGGCTGCGCCACCCATCAGAGGTGGTCGCATGGATAAGGAGTTCAGGGGGTGCTCGCATGAAGCTCATCACCGCGATCATTAAGCCGTTCAAGCTGGAAGAGGTCCGCTCGGCCCTCACCGATCTCGGCTTGCAAGGCATGACCGTCACCGAGGTCAAAGGCTACGGCCGTCAGAAGGGCCACACGGAAATCTACCGCGGCGCCGAATACGCCGTGAGCTTCCTGCCCAAGATCAAGATCGAAGTCGTCGTCGGCTCAGGCGAGGTGGCTAAGGCCATCGAAGCCATCACGCGCGCCGCCAAGACCGGGCAGATCGGCGACGGCAAGATCTTCGTTTCCTCGATCGAACACACCGTGCGCATCCGCACCGGTGAAGCAGACGCTGCGGCCCTCTAGGCGCGGGCATGGAGAGAGAATTGAGACAACAGGGGAGTAATGAGATGAAGTCTGACTTTGCCACGCGCGGTCTTCGCGCGCTCGGCGTGGCGGGGGCGCTTGCGCTGCTCGCGACGTCCGCGTTCGCGCAGGACGCCGCGCCCGTGCCGACCGTGAACAAGGGCGATAGCGCCTTCATGTTCGTGTCGACCGTGATCGTGTTCCTGATGACGATCCCGGGCCTGGCGCTGTTCTACGGCGGCATGGTCCGCACGAAAAACATGCTGTCGATGCTGATGCAGGTTCTGGCCATCGTTTGCGTGGTCGCCCTCATCTGGGTCACCTACGGCTACTCGCTGGCCTTCACCAACGGTGGCGAACTCAACTCGTACATCGGTGGCTTCTCCAAGCTGTTCCTCGCGGGCGTCGACACGTCCACGCTGGGCGGCACCTTCTCGCACAACACCGCCATTCCTGAGCTTGCCTTCGTGGCATTCCAGATGACGTTCGCGTGCATCACGCCGGCCCTCATCGTCGGCGCCTTCGCCGAACGCATGAAGTTCTCCGCGCTGCTCGTGTTCAGCATTCTTTGGGTCACGTTCGTCTACTTCCCGATGGCGCACATGGTCTGGTACTGGGCGGGGCCGGATGCCTTCAGCGCTGCCGTTGCAGGCGACGACGCCTTGAAGGCCACGACGTTCGCTGATGCCGGCCTCCTCTGGGGCTGGGGCGCGATCGACTTCGCCGGCGGCACCGTCGTGCACATCAACGCCGGCATCGCCGGCCTGGTTGGCGCGCTGATCCTCGGCCGTCGCGTCGGCTTCGGCAAGGAAGCCATGCCTCCGCACTCACTGACGATGACCATGATCGGCGCATCGCTTCTGTGGGTCGGCTGGTTCGGCTTCAACTGCGGCTCGAACCTCGAAGCCAACGCTTATGCCTTCCTCGCCATGGTCAACACGTTCGTTGCACCGGCAGCAGCGGGCATTGCTTGGATGTTCTCAGAGTGGCTGTTCAAGGGTAAGCCGTCGCTTCTCGGCCTTGCCTCAGGCGTCGTTGCCGGCCTCGTTGCCGTCACGCCGGCCGCCGGCTTCTCCGGTCCGATGGGTGCGATCGTGCTTGGCCTCG
>JAKAXS010000554.1 GCA_021816505.1 Pseudomonadota bacterium | reverse complement strand
TAGACGGCTACATCAATCTGCAAGTGAATGCAGGGCAGGCTAACCCCTCGCCCCCGATCGGACCTGCGCTGGGTCAGCGCGGCGTCAACATCATGGAGTTCTGCAAGGCCTTCAACGCCAAGACGAAGGACATGGAGCAGGGCACGCCGATTCCGGTCAAGATCACTGTGTTCTCCGATCGCTCGTTCTCGTTCGAGATGCGCACGCCGCCGGCCTCGTTCTTCCTGAAGAAGATGGCCAAGGTGACGAGCGGCTCGAAGACGCCGGGCCGTGACGTCGCCGGTGAGGTGACGATGGCTCAGGTGCTCGAGATCGCCAAAGTGAAGATGAAGGATCTGAACACCGACGACGTCAATCAGGCTGCGCGTACGATCGCCGGCTCCGCCCGCTCGATGGGCATCAGGGTGGTGGAGTAAGCGATCATGGCAAAAGCAACGATTTCCGCTGAGAAGATCAAGGCGACGCGCGAAGCCGGCGGCAAGCGCATGGCGGCCATCACCGAGGGCCACGACCGCAACAAGGCGTTCAACATCGACGAGGCCGTGAAGCTGGTGAAGTCGAAGGCCAAGTCGAAGTTCGACGAGACCGTCGAGATTTCGCTGAACCTCGGCGTCGATCCCAAGCACGCCGACCAGATGGTTCGCGGCGTCTGCAATCTGCCGAACGGCTCGGGCCGTACGGCGCGCGTTGCCGTGTTCGCACGCGGCGCGAAGGCCGAAGAGGCCAAGGCAGCCGGTGCCGACGTCGTCGGCGCGGAAGACCTCGTCGAGACGGTTTCGAAGGGTCAGATCAACTTCGACCGCTGCATCGCCACGCCCGACATGATGGGTCTGGTCGGCCGCCTCGGTAAGGTGCTGGGCCCGCGCGGCCTGATGCCGAACCCGCGCGTCGGCACGGTGACGATGGACGTCGTCGGTGCCGTGAAAGGCGCCAAGGGCGGCTCGGTCGAGTTCCGCGTCGAGAAGGCGGGCATCGTGCACGCTGGCGTCGGCAAGGCCTCGTTCACCGAGCAGGCGCTTGTCGAGAACATCAAGGCGTTCGTCGACGCGGTCGTGAAGGCCCGTCCGCAGGGCGCGAAGGGCACGTATCTGAAGAAGGTTTCGATCTCATCGACGATGGGGCCGGGCTTCAAGATCGATGCGTCGTCGGTTTCGTCGGGTCCGGTCGCCTAACGGCGCCGCATTCGACCACGAGCTTCCGGTTCGTCCTTGGATCAAACCTGGGCGGCCCGGAAAACCCCAGACGGAGAGCGCAAGCCGACCGTCTGGCCTGTCCGAGATTGCAGGTGCGACTACGGGATCCCATATCTTGTCGTCGCTTAAGCCTCGAAAGAGGGCCTCCATGAGACGGGAGACAACCCGGCTTAAGCGCGCAAGCGCCCAATCCGGTTTGAACCTTCTGGGTCGGCACCGTGCCGCTGTCAGCAGCGCGCGGTCAGGACAGGACTAGCGCCGCTCTTTACGAGGGAAACCTCGGACAGGCGGCAAGGTGCAACCCGCGGAGGGCCAGATGATGGCCTTCCGTAGATAGAAGTGAGGCTTAGGTGGATAGAGCCGCGAAACGTGAGCTCGTGACTACGCTCCATGACGTGTTCAAGGACACGGGCTTGGTCGTGGTCGCCCACAACACCGGCTTGGTGGCCGCACAGGCAGCTGACTTGCGCAAGCGCGTGAAGGAAGCTGGCGGTGCAGTGAAGGTCGCCAAGAACAATCTGGTGAAGCTCGCGCTCAAGGACACGAAAGCCGAAGGCGTAACCGATCTGATGAAGGGGCCGACAATTCTGGCCTATTCGAAAGATCCGATCGCCGCGGCCCGGGTCGCCGTCAAGTACGCCAAGGAGAACGACAAGCTCGTCATCCTCGGCGGCGCGATGGGCAACTCCATCCTCGACGCGAATGCCGTCAAGGCGCTCGCTGAATTGCCTTCACTGGACGAACTGAGAGCCAAGCTCATCGGTCTCCTCAACGCGCCGGCGACGAAGATCGCCCGCACGATTGCAGAGCCGGGTGCACAGCTCGCCAGGGTCATCCAGGCCAAGGCATCGGCAGGCTAACGGCAAGCATAGGGCGGCGTCCCTCACGGGGCGCCACGAGACTTAAAACCGGCAGCCCATCGCTATGGCTGCGTAGACAAGTTCAAACCGGAAGGAAGTTAAACAATGACCGATCTCACCAAGATCGTAGACGATCTCTCGAAGCTGACCGTTTTGGAAGCAGCTGAACTCGCAAAGTTGCTCGAAGAGAAGTGGGGCGTTTCGGCTGCCGCGGCTGTTGCCGTCGCTGGCCCTGCAGGCGCACCGGCTGCAGCTGCCGAAGAGCAGACCGAGTTCACCGTCATCCTGAAGGCAGGCGGCGACAAGAAGATCAACGTCATCAAGGAAGTTCGCGCCATCACGGGCCTCGGCCTGAAGGAAGCCAAGGACCTCGTCGAGGCCGGCGGCAAGACCGTGAAGGAAGGCGTTTCGAAGGACGAAGCCCAGAAGCTCAAGAAGCAGCTCGAAGACCAGGGCGCAGTCGTCGAAGTGAAGTAAGCGGCTGGGTGCCGGCCGCGAACCGGCCGGCACCCACCTCGATACGGTTCCCCGGAGGGTCTTCAGTCGGTGAAAACCGGCGAAAAGACCTTCCGGCGAGCCGTTTCAAGAGACGAAACGCCCCGCGAGGGGCTGAGGCACGAATAGCCCTCACGGGCTGAAGTACGATCGCCCGCAAGGGCTGATGAATTCGCGGCGGGGATTGGCGGCCCTGCCCATGACAGTCGAGCAAGCGGGCCCGTCACCCCGCTGACATTGAAG